>CAMLOA010000131.1 GCA_946481445.1 uncultured Devosia sp.
GAAGTAGCGCATGGCATAGCCCACCAGCGCATCAAGCTGCGGATGCGTCTTGGCTGACACCCCCGGGGCGTATGCGGAAATATAACCCCACATGACTTCGGGCGTTTCCGGGTTGGATGCGGTGGCCAGGTTCAGGAGCAATCCGAACGTGACCGGCATGTCGACCTTGGGCACATTGCCGAAATGGACATGGAAGGCCGGGTTTTCGAGGCGCGCGGCAGCGTCCTGCCGCTCATAGGCTGAGACAAAGCTGAAATACTCGTCCACGGCGCGCGGGATGACATCGAAATGCAGGCGCTTGGCGACACGCGGCTTCTGGAACATGTAGAGGCCCAGGCTCTCGGTCTGCGCGTAGGTCAGCCACTCATCGATGGTCAGGCCATTGCCCTTGGACTTGGAAATCTTCTGGCCTTCGGCGTCGAGGAACAGCTCATAGACATAGTGTTCCGGGGCGACGCCGCCCAGGATTTCGCAGATCTTGTCGTAGATGTGCTGATTGGTCTGGTGGTCCTTGCCGAACATCTCGAAATCGACGCCAAGCGCGGCCCAGCGCATGCCGAAGTCGGGCTTCCATTGCATCTTCACATGGCCGCCGGTGACCGGCACGGTGGTATCGCGGCCATCTTCGTCGGTGAAGGTGACCGTGCCGTCCTTGGCGTTCACGTCCTTCATCGGAACGTAGAGCACGCGGCCCGAAATGGGGGAGATGGGAAGGAAGGGCGAGTAGGTGGCCTGGCGTTCCGCGCCCAGGGTGGGCAGCATCACGGCCATGATCTCGTCATAGCGTTCGGCAGCGCGCAAGAGCACCGTGTCGAACGCGCCCGACCTGTAGTAGTCGGTCGCGCTGGCAAACTCGTAGTCGAAGCCGAACGTATCCAGGAAGCGGCGCAGCATGGCGTTATTGTGCTCGCCGAAGCTGGCATATTCATTGGTCCAGGGGTCGGGCACCGAAGTCAGAGGCTTTTGCAGGTGCGGCTCCATGGCCTCCTTGGACGGCACCGTGTCCGGAATCTTGCGCATGCCGTCCAGATCGTCGGAGAAGCAGACCAGGCGCGTGGGAACCTGGTCCCGGGTGAGCAGCCGGAAGGCGGTTCGCACCATCGTGGTGCGCGCGACTTCGCCGAACGTGCCGATATGAGGCAGGCCCGAGGGGCCATAACCCGTCTCGAACAGGGCTTCGGACTTGCCCAGCCGCTCCAGGCGCTTGACGATTTTCCGGGCTTCCTCGAACGGCCAGGCGCGTGCAGTCTGGGCGGCGTCAAAGAACGCCGGATCGAGTGGGGGCAACGGAGCGGCGGACAAGGGACTGGAACCTTTCTAACGGGCTGGAAACGGGGGTGTGTGGCATTACCCGCCCCTTGCGTCAATGTCGCAGGTGCTTGCCAAGCCCTTTGCGGCTGCCTAGGTGTTGACCCAGTCCACTTTTCGGGAACCGACCCATGTCAACCGCCACCCATGACGCTCTCATCCACCTCATGATCGTGGCCGCTTCGTCGGACAGCGCGATGACCGAGAAGGAACTGGTGCGCATCCAGGCGCTGATCGCGCGGCTGCCGGTGTTCGAGGGCTTCGACAAGAACCGGCTCACCGCTGTGGCCAACGCCTGTGCCGACAAGCTCAACGGTCCTGGCGGGCTCGACCAGGTCCTCGATGATGCCATAGCCGCACTGCCCGCCAAATTGCAGGACACCGCCTACGCGGTCGCCGTGGAAGTCGCCTCGGTCGACCTCTTCCTCGAGCAGGAGGAATTGCGTTTCCTGGAGATGTTGCGCGACAAGCTTGACCTTGACCGGCTGACGACTGCAGCCATCGAGGCAGCTGCCCGGGCGCGTCACCGGCGCGTGCCGGCCTGAGGATCGAGATCGAGACGCCTCAGCAGGGCCAGCACCGATTCCAGGCTGGACTGCACACGGTTACGACCCAGTTTGCCGGCAAGGGCCAGGGTCGAATAGCCGTGGACAAGGGACCAGACCTGCGTTTCGACGATGCCCGGCTCTGCATCGTCCGGAATGAACGGCGCGCAGGCATCGGCCAGAACGCCATAGGCGATCGCGCCCGCGGCTGCCAGTTCGTCACTATCCCCTGATATGCCCCATATCTGCCTGAACATGAGGTCGAACAGGGCAGGATTGGCTTGTGCAAAGTCGTAGTAGCCAACACAGATCGCCTCCAGTCTTGCCCGGGGCTCGGCCGGTGCGCGGGCGGCCTCGGCCAGCATTGTTTGGGCAAACATGGCAAAGCCGCGCGCCGCAATAGCTGCGAGCAAGCCCGGCAGGCCGCCGAAGTGATGCGCGGGCGCTGCATGGGATACACCCGCCAGGGTAGCGCATTTGCGCAGGGTCAACCCGCCGGTGCCTGATTGGGCGAGCAAGTGCAGGCCGGCATCGACCAACACTTCGCGCAGATTGCCGTGGTGACGACCGAGGCGCGGGGCAGAGAATTCATCCGTCATGTCGCCACTATCGACCGGGGCTTGACATTGTCAAGCAACCGAACCATCTAGACAGTGTCAAGTTACTTGACACTGTCAGGGGAGGATGCCGTGTCGATTGCCTTGCGCCGCGTTGGGGTCGGTTTGACCTGGTTTTTCTGTTTCGGGGTCGCCCTGTTCTCGTATCGCTACCTGGTGGGTGGCGTGGAAGCGACCATGGACTTCGTCGCCTACCACGCGGCCATACGGCCCATGGCCTTCTACGCGCATGTCGGGCTCGCACCCGTTGCACTGGCCTTGGTGCCGTTTCAGCTATGGCATGGGCTGCGCCGGACGAGACCAATGATCCACCGCACCTTGGGCCGGCTCTATGGCATCGCGATTCTCATCAGCGGCGCCGGCGGGCTCTGGCTGGCGATCAACACCCAGGCGGGACCGATTGCGGGCTGGGGGTTCAGCCTGCTGGCCCTTGCCTGGCTGGGCACGACCGGGATGGGCATCGCGCTGGCGATGCGGGGGAACCGGGCGGCCCATCGTCGCTGGATGCTGCGCTCGGTGGCACTAACGCTCGCCGCCGTAACGCTGCGACTCTACATTCCGCTATTCATGGCCGCCGACATTCCGTTCGACACGGCCTATTCCTACATCGCCTGGCTGTGCTGGGTGCCCAACCTCGTCGTCGTCGAACTTTACCTCCGCTGGCGACTCAACCTGGTGGCGGCGTCGATCTAGTAGAAGCCCACCGGGAACCAGCGCAAATAGAGCTCGTCCAGGGCTCCGTTGTCCTTGAGCCGAACCAGGGCCCAGTCGATGGCGTGGCGAACATTGTCGTGCCCAGCGGGCACGGCAATCGCCAGGCCCTCGCCAAACAGGTTGGGCCGGAAGAAGGCCGGCCCGGCAAAACCGCAGCAGTCCAGGTTTTCGTTGATCCAGAACGAAGCGCGCATGGCGTCGCCAAAGAACAGATCGATGGTGCCGCCCCTGACCGCATCCAGAGCCTCGATCTCGGTTGGAAACGGGTCCAGTTCGACATTGGGCAGGTAGCGTTGCATGAAGGCTTCATGCGCACTGCCGGCCCGGACGGCCACGGTCTTGCCGTCTATCGCGGCCAGATCGAAATCCGGCACGTCGGCCCCCCGAGAAACGAAGCGCCCCGGCAGGGCGATGTAGACCGACGAGAAATCGAACAGGGCTCCGGTCTGGGCGGACATTTCGAGCCCGGCGATCAAGGCGTCGCCCTGGTTGTCCGCCAGCGCATCGGCCGCCTGTTCCCACGGCCAGGCCTGAATGGTGCAGGCGACGTTGACCTCGGCGCAGATCCGCTTGGCCAGATCGACGTTGAACCCGATCAATTCCCCGTTGGCATCGCGGAAATTGAAGGGCGGAAAATCGGCGGTGGTGAGAAAGCGAATGGCCGGAACCGCATTCCCGGCCAGCATTTCCCGCGCGCTGGGGTCGGCGTGGTAGGGCAGCGACTGGCCCAGGACGGGAGCGGCCAGCAGCAGCCAGGCCGCTCCCATCCCCCGCATGAAGGTCAGCCAGGCGCCCCGTCGCATCACACCTGATCCAGGCCGTACATGAGGTCGGCGATCAGGTCGTCCGGGTCCTCCAGCCCCACAGACAAGCGCAACAGGCCCGGGGTGACGCCGGTTTCAAGCCGCACCTCCTCGGTCAGGCGCGCATGGGTGGTGGTGCGCGGATGGGTGATCAACGACTTCGCGTCGCCAAGATTGTTGGAAATCAGGATCACCGCGAGATTGTCAGAGAGAGCAAACGCCCCTTCCTGGCCGCCCTTGACGTCGATGGCAAGCAACGTCGAACCGCGCTTCATCTGCCGCTTGGCCAGGTCATATTGCGGATGGCTGGAATGGTGCGGATAGATGACGCGATTGACCTTGGGATGGCCTGCAAGCGCCGCCGCGACCTTTTCGGCGCTGTTGGTCATCTGCTCGACGCGCAGGGCGAAGGTCTCCAGACCTTTGGTCAGCACCCAGGCATTGAAGGGCGAGAGGGTCGCCCCTGTATGGCGCAGGAAGGTGTGGATGTCGCCCTCGATGAGCGCCTTGGAACCCAGCACGATGCCGCCCATCACCCGGCCCTGGCCATCGATATGCTTGGTGGCCGAATAGGTGACAAGATCGGCGCCCATGGCCAGCGGCTTCTGGTAAAGCGCAGTGGCAAAGACATTGTCGACGATAAGCTTGGCGCCATGGGCATGGGCAATCTCGGCCACGGCCGCAATGTCCACCAGTTCGAGCGTCGGATTGGTCGGCGTCTCGATGAACACCACCTTGGTATTGGGCTGCATGGCGGCGGCGAAGTTGGCCGGATCGCGCCCGTCGACCAGGGTGGAGGCGACCCCGAAGCGTGGGGCAAAATCCTCGACGACGTAGCGGCAGCCGCCGAACAGCGCCTGGGACGCCACGATATGGTCGCCGGCCTTCACCTGGCTCATCACCGCATTGGTCACAGCCGACATGCCGGTGGCGAAGCAGCGTGCCGCCTCGGCGCCTTCGATCAGCGCCATGCGGTCCTGGAACATGTCGTAGTTGGGATTGGCGAAGCGGGAGTAGTTGTGCCCGCCTGGCACCTTGCCCTGGAACAGCAGTTCGGCATGCTCGGAGCTGGGATAGGCATAGCCGGAGTTGAGGAACAGGGCCTCACTGGTTTCATGGAACTGGGTCCGCTTGCCCCCGCCGTGAACCATCTGGGTGGCAGCCGACAGCTTTCTGGGGTCCGCCAGTGGGTTATTCTTCTTGGACATCGCCTACGCCTTCAAACAAAAAACCGGCTCGCAAACAGGCGGCCGGTTCCCAAACGGCCTTTAGCGACTTGTTTAAAGTGGCTGCAAGCGACCGGCCAAATCACCACTGGGTTGTGATGTAAGTCCAATTGGCTGTTGGCGTCAATCGAGCGGATTGCTAGGGAAGTCCAGGTTCTGGAGACGCGCGACGAGCATGGACACGCAACAGGCATGGCCGCAAGGCGTCTTTCCGGCGCGGCTGATCGAACTTCTGCACAACCGGGGCGCCATCGCAACGGCCCGACCTTTCGACGCCGATCAGGTGCAGCCGGCCAGCCTGGACCTTCGGCTCGGCAGCGTTGCCTACCGCGTCCGATCGAGCTTTCTGCCCGGGCCGAGCCATTCGGTGGCCGAACGGATCGAAGCCCTCAAGCTGCATGAAATCGACCTCGCCCATGGCGCCGTCCTCGAGCGCGGCTGCGTCTACCTGGTGCCGCTGCAGGAGAGCCTGGCCCTGCCGGAAGCCGTCAGCGCCTCGGCCAATCCCAAGAGTTCGACCGGGCGCCTCGATGTCTTTACCCGCGTCATCGGCGATCGTGCGCGCGGCTTCGACCAGATGCCTTCCGGCTATGCCGGGCCGCTCTATCTTGAAATCAGCCCGCGCACATTCCCGGTGCTCGTGCGCACCGGTTCGCGCCTCAGCCAGATGCGCTTCCGCAGCGGCGACAACCGTCTGACCGTCGCCGAACACCAGGCCCTGCATGCCAGCGACACCCTGGTCTTCGATGGCAACGTGCCAGTGGGCGAAGGGGTGGCGCTCTCCATCGACCTCCTGGGCGAAGGCCGCAACGGGCTCGTCGGCTTCCGGTCCAAGAGGCATACCGCGGTCGTGGACGTCGACAAGAAGGGCGCTCTGGACGTGCTCGACTTCTGGGACCCGCTGGTCAACCGTGGCAAGGCCGAGCTGATCCTCGATCCGGACGAATTCTACATCCTGGTCAGCCACGAGGCGGTCCATGTACCACCGACGCACGCGGCCGAGATGGTGCCGTTCGATCCGCTGGTCGGCGA
>CAMLOA010000132.1 GCA_946481445.1 uncultured Devosia sp.
TGGCTGAAGGCCTCAAGATCGAGATCGTGTCGCCCGAGCGGCTGGTGCTGTCGGAAGTCGTGACCTCGGTCACCGTACCGGGCACCGAAGGCTATTTCACCGTGATGAACGACCATGCGCCGTTCATGACGACGCTGCGCCCCGGTTTCATCACCGTGCATGGCCAGGCCGGCCGGGATGAAATCTATTTCGTGCGCGGCGGCTTTGCCGACGTGTCGCCGGAGGGACTGACCATCCTGGCCGAGGAATCGGTGCCGTTCGCCGAATTCGACCATGCCGACCTGCAGGCCCAGATCAAGGCGGCAGAGGAAGAGCTCGCCCGGGTCCAGGACCCGGAAGAGAAATCCTACGCCCAGGAAGTGGTGAGCGGCCTGCTCAACCTGGCCATCGAGGCCGGGCAGATCAACGGCGCCCATATCCACTAGCGTCTCCGAGCGTCCAGACAGACAGGCCCGCAGCGATGCGGGCCTTTTTTGTTCCTGGCGCTATCGGACTGAGGCTATTGCCTATTCCTTGTGCAAGGCTCTGGAATCGCTACGCAAATGCACAGCGTCAACTCCGAGTTAAGGAAAACCGCTCATGGTTGCGCCGGGGAAGAGGATCCTGCCGCAGCGCGGCCTTTAGGAGACGTCAATGGGCAAGTTGATCGGCAATATCCGCCTGACCTTCGCCATTGCCGCTATGGCGGTCTGTTCGATCACGCTGGCCATCGGGGCGGTGCTGGTGGGGCTCTATGTCAGCCTGTCGGCCACGGTGCAGTCCGACGCGGCGCACGAGGTGGCCAGCGCGACGCGCATCTCCGCCGAAATCCTGCAGGTCAACCTGCCCAGCCTCGAAATCGCTTCCGATGAGGCGGGAAATGTCGCGACGCTCACCATGCGGTCGATGCCGCGCTTCCGCAGCCATGACGTGATCGACACCATAGCGCGCGTCGCCGGCCAGAACGCCGTCATCTACGTGCATGATGCCGAGGTCAGCCCCGACCTGACGGTGGGCAGCAGCAGCTTCGTCAAGCCGGACGGCGAACGCCTGCTCGAGGCGTCCATCACAGCGGGTACACCGCTCTTCGATGCCCTCATGGCCAACCAGTTGGTCGAGGCGGATGAGAGCATCAATGGCGCGGACTACTATACGATCTACCATCCGATCGCCATGGCAGACGGAACGGTGATCGGTGCGCTGATGATCGCGGTGGCGCGGGCGCCCATCGAAGCGGTGCTGGGTCACAATCTCTACATGCTCCTGGCCGTGGGCGTCGCCGCCCTGCTGCTCATCGGCGTTCTCGCACTGGTGCTCTCGCGCCTGCTGACACGGCCCATTCCCCGCCTTTCCGGGGTCATGAGCGCGATTGCGGAAGGGCGGCTGGACACAGCCGTGCCCTATACGGACAACCGCAACGAGATCGGGGCGATGGCGCGGGCGGTGGAAGTATTCCGGGCCAATTCGCAACGCGTCGCCGAACTGGGCGAGGAGACCAGACAGCACCTGGTGGAAGCAGCCGATCACAGCGGGCAGCTCAAGGCCATTTCCACGTCGCAGGTGGTGGTCGAATTCTCGGTCACCGGCGAAATCCTGTCGGCCAACGAGAATTTCCTCAAGCTGGTGGGCTACCAGGCGGAGGAGGTCCTCGGCCAGCCCAATGCCCTGTTCCTGTTCGATGTCGACCCGAAATCGGAGAGCTATCGCCAATTCTGGCGCGACCTGGCCGAAGGCCAGTTCAAGAGCGGGGAATATCGGCGCCGGACCCGTTCGGGCGGCGAGGTCTGGATCCAGAGCACGTTCACCCCGATCGCCGGGCTCGACGGAGTTCCCTACAAGGTCGTGCAGTTCGCAACCGACGTGACGGCCCGCCGCCAGGCTGTCGCGGCGGTCGGCGCGGGGCTCGATTCCCTGGCCAAAGGCGACCTGACGCAAACGATCGAGACCGCGTTCGACCCGCAGTTCGAGGACCTGCGTCACGCCCTCAATGGCACCGTCCGGCGCTTTGCCGATGTCGTGGGCCAGTTGCGCACGACGTCGCGGTCCCTGCGCGTGGCCACCGGCGAAATTCTCAGCGGCGCCAACGACCTCAGCGAACGCACGACCAAGCAGGCGGCGACCATCGAGGAAACCTCCGCCGCCATGGAGCAGCTGGCCTCGACAGTGGCCGACAATGCCAGGAAGGCCCAGGACGCCGCAGCCAAGGCCAAGGCCGTGTCCCGCAGCGCCGCGGAAAGCGGTTCGGTGATGGGGGAGGCCAACCAGGCGATGGAGCGCATCACCTCCAGCTCCGCCAAGATTTCCAACATTATCGGCATGATCGACGACATCGCCTTCCAGACCAACCTGCTGGCGCTCAACGCCTCGGTCGAGGCGGCGCGGGCCGGTGATGCCGGCAAGGGGTTTGCCGTGGTGGCGGTGGAAGTGCGGCGCCTCGCCCAATCGGCCGCATCCGCCTCGGCGGACGTCAAGGCGCTGGTCGAATTGTCGGCCAACGAGGTCAAGGGCGGCAGCCGGCTGGTGTCGGACGCCGCCGAGCGGCTGGCGGACATGCTGGCGGCAGTGGAAGAAAACAGCGCCCTGGTGGAAGCCATCGCGCGGGCCAGCCGCGAACAGGCCGCCTCGATCGACGAAGTGTCGGTCGCGGTGCGCACGCTCGATGAAATGACCCAGCACAATGCCGCCCTGGTCGAGGAGACCAACGCTGCCATCGAGCAGACCGAATCGCAGGCCCAGACGCTGGATGGCATTGTCGACATCTTCCGCGTCGACGAAGAGCCTGCCGTATCCCGCGCCGTACCGATGCAGAGGCGGGTGGCCTGACGGTATCGCCGAGACCGGCCGCCCTCAGCCGTCCAGCGCGGCAGCCACCAGCGCCCGCGCGTGCAGATCGGTGGTGTCGTAGGTGGGCAGGGGGCTGGTGCTGTCGTCGATCAGCATGCAGATCTCGGTGCAGCCCAGGATCACCGCCTGGGCGCCACGTGCGGCTAGGCGGGCAATCGCATCCTGATAGACACGGCGGGACTCGTCGCGCACGATCCCCTTGCACAGCTCGTCATAGATGATGCCGTTGAGATTGGTGTGGTCGACATCGGGCACCAGCGCCATCAGCCCGTGCGCGGCCAGCCGGTCGCGATAGAAGCTTTTCTCCATCGAGAAGCGGGTTCCCAGGAACCCGACCGTGTCATAGCCGTCGGCCAGGAGGGCCTCGGCGGTCGGATCGGCTATGTGGATGAGGGGCACCTCGATCCCGGCCAGCATCCCGTCTGCTACCAGATGCATGGTGTTGGTCGCCAGCCCCAGCACCTGGGCGCCCGCGCCGACCAGGCCCCTGGCCGCTGTGTTGAGCACGGCGCCCGCTTCGGCCCAGCGGCCTTCGGCCTGCATCCGGGCGATGGGGGCAAAGTCGAGGGAATGCAGGATCAGCGGTGCCGAATGCAGGCCGCCGCGCCGCCGCGCCGTTTCCTGGTTGAGAATGCGGTAATAGTGGGCGGTCGATTCCCAGCTCATCCCGCCGACGAGGCCGATCGTCTTCATCGAACTAGACATGGGTGAACCGCTGGGGGATGTCGGCGAAGGCCTCGACCACCTTTTCATAAGCCCCCCGCTTGAACGGCACGATCAGCGACGGTGTGCGGCTGAGCTTTTCCCAGCGCCACGCGTCAAATTCGGCATGGTGCTTGCCGCCGCCGGGATGGAGCACGTCGATCTCGCTGTCCGGCCCGGTAAAGGCAAAGGCGAACCAGCGCTGGCGCTGGCCGCGATACCGGCCCTTGAGGGCTATGCCCAGCGCCTCGTCGGGCAGGTCGTAATAGATCCACTCAGGGGCCTCGGCCAAGAGGCTCACCGAAGCGATGCTGGTTTCCTCGTAGAGTTCGCGCAGCGCGGCCTTGAGTGGATCCTCGCCCTTGTCGATGCCGCCTTGCGGCATCTGCCAGGGTGCGGCGACCTCGCTGACGTCATCTGACGCCTCGTCGGGCTTGCGGCGGCCGACAAAGACGTTTCCCTGGCTGTTGAACACGGCCACGCCCACGCAGTCGCGATAGGGCATGGCTTCGCGGTCGGGACGGGGCAGGACAGACGGGCTGGACATGGCGAACTCTATTTCATAAGGGCGCTGGCCGGTGCCAGCAGGATGCCCCGGCTTTCGAGATCGCGCGACCATTCGGCGATGGCGGCGATCGAAATGGGCAGGGCACTGACAATACCGATTGCCTGCCCGTTCTCCATGGCCATGCTTTCAAGGCTGGCAAGCGCTGCGAGAATGGATGTCCGGGACGGATTGGCGTCGATCACCACGCTGGCGCGCGCAAAGGGCACCTTGTTGCCCTCGGCAAGCTGGGGCGCGAGCGAGCGGTTGGACGATCCATCATCCACATAGCCAAGGCCCCGGGCGCCCAGCTCTTCCATGACCGGGGAGAAATCGGCCGCCGATGCCGTGAAGCGGGCGCCCATATTGTTGATGACCCCGGCATAGCCGCCGAAGCGCGCCATCAGCCAGAACAGCTTGTTGAGGTTGTTGCGCGGCTGCTCCCCGGTCAGCAGGGTCTGCGGTCCGGGGTCGTTCTGCGGGTAGTCGAAGGGCTCCAGCGGGATCTCGAGCAGCACTTCGTGACCGGCAGAGCGGGCCGCGGCCACTGTATTGGTCAGCGTCTTGCCATAGGGCGCGAAGGCAAGGGTGATGTCATCGGGCAGGCTGTCGATGGCGTCGAGCGAGCCCTGCTCGTTGATGCCCAGGCCCGTGACGATGATCGCCACCAGCGGCTTGCCGCTAGCCACCAGGGACTCCGAGGGCCTCGAATAGGTGGCGAAGGGCGTCTGGCCCGAGGCCGAGATGCGCGGAATGGGACCGTCGGTGGTCTCTTCGCTGAGGTCAGGCAGCGCGCCGAAAATGTCGGGCAGGCCGGCAATCGAGCCGGCCCCGGCCCCGCTGGGCACGCCTGTCATCGAGCCGCCAGCGGGGAATTGCTGCGGGTCGGCGGTGATCGTCACCGGGCCGGTCGCCACATCGTTGGCCAGATCATTGGCGTTGCGCGTGGTGGTGATGGGGACTTCGGCGCTGGGCCGGCCGCCATTGGGATCCTCGACGAGCAGCAGGCGCGCGACGAAGGCTGCGCCCATCAGCACCAGCAGGCCGAGCACGGCGCGGGCCACCGGCAGGTTCCGGGCCCAGGCGGAGCGGCCCTTGCGGCCCTTCAGCGGTGTCGAGAGGTCGTCGGCCATGAGCCATCCTGGAACGCGAAGGGGCGAGGCAGCGAATCAGCAGCCCCGCCCCCGGTCATAACACAGCCTGCACCGGCCTACTCGGCGACGGGTGGAAAGGCCGGGTCGGTCTCGTCACCCTCGATCAGGTCGATGGCGTATTGCAGCTGGGTATCCTCTGCCTTGTCGGCCGGGACATAGACCGACGAGCCGACGCTGGTCTCTTCCTGGCCCTCCACCGTGATATGGCCGGCCAGGCCCGCCTCGCCGATGATCTCGTCGCGTCCCTGGAATTCCTCGGGCACGACCTGCTTGATCTCGATGTCGGGCGTTATGCCCAGGGCCTGGATCGAGCGGTTGTTGGGGGTGTAGTAGCGCGCCGTGGTGAGCCGCATGGCCCCGTCCGGGCCCAGCGAGATGATGGACTGCACGGACCCCTTGCCGAAGGACCGCGTCCCGACAAGGGTGGCGCGCTTGTGATCCTGCAGCGCGCCGGCCACGATCTCGGAGGCGGAGGCCGACCCACCATTGATCAGGACGATCAGCGGCACATCGGCAATCTGGGCGTCGAGCGCGTCGGGCTGGGCGTCATAGCGCGCACTCTCCTCGGGGATGCGGCCGCGGGTCAGCACGACGGCGCCCTGCTTGAGGAAAGCGTCCGCCACGTAAACGGACTGGTCGACCAGGCCGCCGGGATTGTTGCGCAGGTCCAGGATGATGCCCTTGGGGGCAACGCCGTCGCGCGCCGCGTAGATATCCTTGATGGCCTTTTCGATGCCGACAAAGGCCTGTTCGGAGAAGCGGCTGAGGCGCAGCACGGCGACGTCGCCCTCGCCTTCGGTCTCGCCGCCCTCCATGGTCCAGCGCACGGCGCGCATGGCGATGATGGCGCGAGTCAGCTCGAAATCGAGCGGCTGGTCCACGCCTTCGCGATACACCGTGACCTTGATCGAGGTGCCGATCGGGCCGCGCATCCGGTCGAACTCCGCGAGCATGATCGGCACCGCCGAGTCAGGAAGCACCGTGCTGACGCTCATCATTCCCACACCCTGT
>CAMLOA010000133.1 GCA_946481445.1 uncultured Devosia sp.
CATCCTCGCCCGCGTCGTCGGCCTGTTCTCGGCGCGTGGCTACAATATCGAAAGCCTGACGGTCAGCGAGACCGAACATGGCCGCCGACTTAGTCGCATCACGGTTGTCGTTACTGCCACGCCCAAGGTGCTGTCCCAGATCAAGGTGCAACTCGAGCGCCTGGTGCCGGTGCATCGCGTGCACGACCTCACGGCGGAGGGGCAGTCCCTGGAGCGCGAGCTGGCGCTGATCAAGGTGGCAGGCTCCGGCGATCATCGCGCCGAAACCCTGCGCCTGGCCGATGCGTTCCGTGCGCAGATCGTTGACGCCACCGTGGAAAGCTTCGTCTTCGAGGTTACCGGCAAGCCCGGCAAGATCGACAGCTTCATCGCCCTGATGCAGCCGCTGGGCCTTGTGGAAGTTGTCCGCACCGGCCTTGCCGCCATTTCGCGCGGCCCGCAGAGCATGTAGCCCATTGCCCGCGCGCCCCCGGCAACGCTAAATCTAGCGTGCCGGGGGCAGGGGGATGGAATGCTGCTGTGGAGCGCGATCGCGGTCTTGTGCCTGGCCCTGGCCGGGCTCACGACAATCATCCTGTTCGATGTGCGTGCCAAGGGCTGGCCCAATTGGGTCAGCACACTGCGTGACTGGCAAAGCACTTTGGGTACCGTGGCAGGCTTCCTCAGTGCGGCGGGTGCCCTGATGCTGAGTTCGGCCATCCAGAGCAATGCCGAGGCGGAGCGGGCCGCCCGGGCCGCCGCCGCCATCGGCCAGGCATTGGCCTATGAGGTTGAGCGCATGGTCGGGCCGCTGCAGACGGCCTACAGCATTGCCACAACCATCAGCCCGGGGGATGCCGCTCTGCCCCATGTCTGCACCAATCTGATGCGAGACATGCTGCAGACCCTGGTCGACGCCACGCCCGTCTATGACGCGGTATTGGGGCAGACGCCGGATTTCGGGGACTACAACCTCGCCCTGTTCACCCGCATCTATGCCTATTTCCATGACTTCCGCCGCGAGATCGGCACGGATGCCGAGACGCGATGCCAGGCAAACCCAGCCGGCGAGATCGAGTATGTGAAGCAGATCATGCGCAGCGGATTTGCCTATTATCAGCTTGTGGCCGCGTCCTACCCTGCGGTAACCCCTCTGCAGGACGGCATCTTGCCGGCGCCTGATAACACCAGCACCCCGCCCGGCCCGCAATGACCCTGCTTTCAGTCAACCTCAATGCCGTCGCTCAGTTGCGCAACCGGCGCGATCTGCCGTGGCCCAGCGTCGTCGGCATTGCCCGCGTCGTTCTCGATGCCGGCGCCAGCGGTGTCACCGTGCATCCCCGGCCCGACGAACGGCACATTCGCCGCACGGATGTCTTCGACCTGGCCGCATTGCTGGGCGAGGAATATCCCGAAGCCGAGTTCAATATCGAAGGCTATCCCAGCGAGGATTTCCTCGAGCTGGTCGAGACGGTCGATCCGCACCAGGTGACACTGGTCCCGGACGATCCCGCCCAGGCGACCTCGGATCACGGCTGGGACTTCGCGGGCAAGGGGAACTTCCTGACATCGGTGGTGCAGCGCCTGCGCAAGCCCGGGCGACGCGTGTCGCTCTTCTGTGACCCTGATGCAGGGGAGGCGGGCGCCGCTGCGGCCAAGGCCACCGGGGCGGATCGTATCGAGCTGTTTACCGGACCATACGGCGCCTGCCATGACTCGCCCGAGCGGGCGGAATCGGAACTGCGCAGTCTCGCCGAGACGGCCCGAGCCGCACGCGCGGCCGGCCTGGGGCTCAACGCCGGGCACGACCTCACCCTGGCCAATCTGCCGGCCTTCCAGGCGGCGGTCCCGGGCATCGACGAGGTGTCGATCGGCCATGGGATTACTGCCGACGCCCTGCTTGTCGGATTTGCGGAAGCGGTGCGGCAGTACAGGGAAGTGCTTGGCAGCTGACCGGGGTCGATTGTCGTCCATTGGCGAACGGTTCGTTGCCCCTTCGCGCACAGCTCAATCAAAACGTCAGCATCCGTGACTAATCGTGATGAAACCGTAGGTTTCACTGATACTTACACGGGTGTGCCCTAGGCATGGCATTGTCCCCGCGCAACAAACAAGTGCCTCCTTGTGAGGACTCGAACTGGGCACTTATATCGCCTCAGTTACGATTTGTTACCAAGGAGGGCACACCAATGTCCAAACTCAAGATTGCCGTGATCGTCTCGTCCACCCGCCCGACCCGCTTTGGCGACAAGCCGGCGCAGTGGATCCTCGACAAGGCCAATGAACGCGCCGAAATCCAGGCGGAACTGGTTGACCTGCGCGACTTCGATCTGCCGTTCTTCGACGAAATGGCCTCCAACCTGTGGATGCCCTCGTCCAACCCGAAGGCCGTGGCCTGGCAGAACAAGGTCAGCGAGTATGACGGCTATATCTTCGTGGTCGCCGAATACAACCGCTCGATCACCGGCGCCCTGAAGAACGCGCTCGACCAGGCCTATGTGAACTGGAACAAGAAGCCTTTCGGCATCGTGGGCTATGGCACCGTCGGTGCGGCTCGTGCCGCCGAACACCTGCGTACCATCGGCACCGAGCTGCAGATGGTCTCGACGCGCTCGGCCGTGCATGTCGGCGGTGCCGACTTCTTTGCAGTCCATCCGCTGGGCGGGCAGAACAAGCCGTTCGCAGAAATCGAAGGCTCCATCGGCGGCGGTGCCAAGGACATGCTCGACCAGTTGATCTGGTGGGGCAATGCGACCAAGGCGGCGCGCGAGGAAGACGCGGCGCTGGCCGAAGCAGCCGAATAAGCTTCGAAGACCTCCTAGTCTTCGTTTACCGGCAGGGGCTTCTCCGCAAGGGGAGGCCCCGGCTGCTTTGGGCATTGTGGTATGGGGGTGTTGTGTGTGACCTTGGCCGGGTGTATAGCGGCGCCCGCCTTTAACCAACGAGAGCCCCCAAGCTCATGACGCGTACGAACACGTCCGGCAGCGATGCCGGTGTCGTAGCTCCCGAACAGGCCAATCACACAGTGCAGAACCTGCCGTTGCTCGTTTTGGGCGCGCTGGGCGTTGTTTTTGGCGACATCGGAACAAGCCCGCTCTACGCGTTTCGCGAAGCACTGCACGCGACGACCCACGGCAATGTCCTGCCCAGCTCCAGTGAGGTGCTGGGCCTTCTATCCCTCATCCTGTGGGCGCTGACGCTGATCGTGACGGTGAAATACGTCGTGTTCGTGCTGCGCGCCGACAACAATGGCGAGGGCGGCACGCTGTCCTTGATGTCTCTCGCGCGCAGCGCGGTCCTTTCCGGACAGACCGTCGTGCTGTGGCTCGGGCTCATCGGCGCCGCGCTGTTCTTTGGCGATGCCATCATCACCCCGGCGATCTCGGTTCTGTCTGCCGTGGAAGGCCTGCAGGTGGTTCAGCCGCGGCTGGCCCCCTGGATCGTGCCGGTGACGATTGCCATCATCTGCGGCCTGTTCGTGGTGCAGCGGTTCGGCACAGGGAAGGTGGCGGCCGTATTCGGGCCCATCACCGCAATCTGGTTTCTGGCCCTGGGTGTCTCTGGCTTCGTTCATATTTCGGAAGCGCCGCAGGTCCTGCTCGCCGTCAACCCGTTCTACGGCGCCGCGTTCATCGCCGATCACACGGGCATCGCGCTGATCGTACTTGGTGCGGTGTTTCTGGCGGTGACAGGCGCCGAGGCCCTCTATGTCGATCTCGGCCATTTCGGGCGGCGGCCAATCATCCTGGGCTGGCTGCTGGTCGTGTTTCCCTGCCTCCTACTCAACTATTTCGGGCAGGGCGCATTCGTGCTGGCGCATCCGGAGGCCGCTGAAAACCCGTTCTTCCTCATGCAGGCAGACTGGGCCCGAATCCCCATGATCATCCTGGCGACCCTGGCGACGGTGATCGCCAGCCAGGCGGTCATTTCGGGTGCCTATTCGCTGGCGCGGCAGGCCATGCACCTCAACCTGCTGCCGCGCCTGCATGTCCTGCACACGTCTGAGACCCAGAGCGGGCAGATCTACATGCCGCAGGTCAACACGCTCCTTTTCCTCGCCGTGATTGCACTGGTCATCGGCTTCCGCAGCTCGAGCGGCCTTTCGGCGGCCTATGGCATCGCCGTCACGGGCGAGATGCTTGTCACCGCCATATTGCTCTTCATCGTCATGCGCCGGATCTGGCGCTGGGCCCTGCCGGCCGCTCTGGGCGTGGTCATTCCGCTCGGGCTGATCGATCTCGGCTTCTTCATTGCCAACCTCGCCAAGTTCCTGCAGGGCGGCTGGGTACCGGCCGTGGTTGCGGTAATTCTCATCACCATCATGGCCACCTGGCTCGCCGGCCGGGCGCGGCTGGGCGAAAAGACCCGCCGTGACGAGGTGCCGCTGCAGTTCCTCGTCGACAACCTGTCCAAGAAGAAGCCCACCATCGTTCCAGGTACGGCCATCTTCCTCACCAGCGATATCGAAGGCGCGCCGACTGCGCTGCTGCACAGCCTCAAGCACTACAAGGTGCTGCATGAGCAGAACGTCATTCTCACCGTTCGCACCTCGGCCTCGCCCCGCGTCCCGGACGACGAAAAGGTCACGATCGACGCCTATAACGAGCTGTTCTTCCGGGTAGTGGTGACCTTCGGCTACATGGAAAGCCCCAACATACCCAAGGCGCTGGCCCTGGGCCGCAAGCTGGGCTGGAAGTTCGACATCATGTCGACCTCCTTCTTCCTGTCGCGGCGTTCGCTGAAACCGGGCAAGAAGGCCAATATCCTCACCTATTGGCAGGACCGCCTGTTCACGCGCCTCGCCAAGAATGCCAGCGACGCGACGGAATACTTCCACATTCCGACCGGGCGCGTGGTGGAAATCGGCACGCAGGTTGTGCTGTAGCGGCTACTTTTCCATGTCGGGGCAGACATAGGGTATCGTTGCGGACACGTAACGCTGTTCGAGCATGTCGCTGCCCAGCTTGAGGTTGAGCACCATTTCGCTGTCGCTGAGGCTGGCGATATCGGCATTGATGGTCATGCCGTCCTCGTCCCAGCTGATCGCCGTGTCCGAAACCTGCTGCCACTTGGATAACCGATAGGTCTCCCAGCAGGAATCGCTGACCAGGGTGCCGTCGGCCAGGAAGATCTGCATCGGCCCGGGCAATGCGGGATCGGCATCGGCACGGACCCAGACTTTGTTGAGCAGCGGATTGGCGCGGTCCTCGCCCTCCTCGGCACCGGCCGGTACCGACATGCAGGTGCCCACGCCCCAGACGGTCATCAATGCGACGATCGCGGCCTTGGTATCCATGGCAATCTCCCTGCGGCTGCCGGTGATCTGGTGATCCCGGTTCGATGGCGCAAGGGTAAGGGACCAAACGCGGCGATTTTGCGTTGGGTCGATGACGGTTCAGGGATTTCTTGCAACCGCCCCAGCCGCTTGCGCCGGAGCCTTCCAGCGCAGGCGCGCCAGGGTGGGCAGGCCCTTGCGCAGGGCCCAGTAGAGGGCGGTGACGGTGACAACGGAGACATAGCCATCGATGGCATAGTGCCAGCCCAGATAGACCGAACTGAGGATGATGAAGCCCACATAGACCCACATCAGCAATCCGAACCGGCGCGAGACCTCGCCGATGAACAGCGCGTTGATCACCGTCACGGCGACATGGACGGAGGGAAAGGCAGATATGCCCGAACCGATGCCGACCTTGCCCGTGGTGTAGATCGTCCAGAGATAGGCTTGGAAGGCGTGCGCGGAGTTCTTTTCCTCGGCCGTGGTGGCCAGGAAGGCGAGCTGGTCGGCGAAGCGTGCATGATCGCCGGTGACCAGCCCGTAGTAGGCCGGACCCGCGGATATCCAATATCCTGCCATCAGCGTGCCGATGACCGCCCAGCTGACCATCCAGGTCAGCACGTAGCGGACTCGCATGCCTTCCGTGCGCGGCGAGGTGCAGACCCAGTAGAGGGTGAAGTAGCAGATCACGAACCAGACCACGTTGTAGTTCGCTTCGACCACGCGGAGGACCAGCGGATGCTCGGCAATCGCGTAGAGCAGCCGATAGGGATCGGTGCCGAAGTGGATGGCCTTGTCGATGTCGGCCTGGGCGACGTCGAACAGGAAGCCATGCTCCACGGGGAATGTGGTCTTGATCGATGAGAACATCACGGTGAAAAGCAGGACCGCCGTCAGCAGCAGCAGCGTGCCGGCGACGAAGCGCGCCACACGCCGCGGCGCGAC
>CAMLOA010000134.1 GCA_946481445.1 uncultured Devosia sp.
TCGTCCGGATCCGTCCTGTCGATCAGTGCGGCCACGCCGGGCGTCACCGCGACGTCACAGACCATTCACGCTACCGACTTGGACTCGCGCGATGCTGGCATGGCCCTCAGAGCCATGGCGGTGTCGCATGCCCCATTCTGTTCCCCGACGCATTCTCATCGTCACGGACGCCTGGCGACCGCAGATCAACGGCGTGGTGCGGACACTGGAAAACCTGGGCCGGGAGCTAACGGCCTGGGGTCATTCGGTTCATTTCCTGACGCCCGAGAAATTCTGGACGCTGCCGGTTCCCACCTATCCCGAAATTCGCCTTTCGCTGGCGTCGGGGCGTGCCGTGGCGCGGCAGGTGGAGGCCGTTGGTGCGCACCATATCCACATTGCCACCGAGGGACCGCTCGGCCTGCTGGCGCGGCAGTATTGCCTCGATCACGACCTGGCCTTCACCACCAGCTTCCACACGCGCTTCGCCGAATATGTCGCCATGCGGGTGCCGGTGCCGGCGGAGTGGAGCTATGGCTACCTGCGCTGGTTCCATGCGCCGGCTGCGCGCACGATGGTCCCGACGCCTTCCCTGCGCGATGACCTGATGCGGCGCGGTTTCGGCAACCTCAGCATCTGGAGCCGCGGCGTCGATGGCGAGCGGTTCCGCCCGGGGCCCAAGACCGAATTCGACCACCTGCCCGGGCCGCACCTGCTCTATGTCGGCCGGGTGGCTGCCGAGAAGAATGTCGAGGCCTTCCTCGCGCTCGACCTGCCCGGCACCAAGATCGTGGTGGGCGACGGGCCGGACGCAGCGCGGCTGGCGCGGCTCTATCCGGCGGTGAAGTTCCTCGGCTATCGGCACGGCGAGGCGCTGGGCGCCGCCTATCGCAGTGCCGATGTGCTGGTCTTTCCCAGCCTTACCGACACGTTCGGGAATGTGGTGACCGAGGCCCTGGCGTCGGGTACGCCCGTGGCCGCCTACCCGGTCACCGGCCCCATCGACGTGCTGGGCGATCCCCGGGCCGGGGCGATGGACATCGATCTGCGAGCCGCGGTGCTCCGGGCGCTGACGCTGAACCGGGCCCATGCGCGGGCGCTGGGGGAACAGTTCACCTGGACGCGGGCGGCCGGGCAGTTCCTGGCCTCGCTCGAACCGGTGCAGGCGCGCTACGCCCGCGCCGGGTAACGGCAAACTGCCGCCAAACCCCCTTGTCATGTCTGACAACTCAGTCCAGTAGATCGTTCCGGGCACTGATTTGCCCGGGGTTCATTTCTTCATGTCATTGGCACTTTCGCGGCTGGGCAGTCCCGAACTGCGCGCCTCGATCTATCAGTTCACGGTCTATCTTCCGGGCGCAGTGAGTTCGGTCTTTCTCGGCATCTGGCTCAGCAGGCACGGGCTGCCTTCCGACCAGATAGGACTCATCAACTCCATTCCGATGCTCTGCCTGCTCGCCGTCAACGTGCTGGTCGGGCGCATTGCCGACCGGGCGCGGGACTGGCGCAGCGTCATCATCATCATTTCCATGCTGGGCGCAGCCGTGCCGGTGGGCCTGTTCTTCGTCAACGAGTTCTGGGGCATCCTGCTGGTCTGGTGCCTCTGCACCATGGCGCAGGGCACCATCCCGCCCATCATCGACGCAGCCACCGTGCGCATGACGCGCCGCAACGGCACCGATTTCGGGCTCGTGCGCGCCTGGGCGACGGTGGGCTACGTGATCGGGGCTGGCGGGATTGGCGTACTGATCAGCGTGTGGGGACCGGATGCCTTCGTGCCGCTCTTTGTGGCCATGAGCGGCCTGCGTGCGCTGCTCGGCCTGCTGCTGCCGCGCTTCCGGGCGCCCGATCACGAACTCACCCTGGCCGCCAGCGCGCCGCGCGAGAAACTGCGCGACAGCCTGCATCTCTGGTTCGTGCTGCCGCTCGTCGCCTTCGCGCTGCTCAATTCGAGCCACGCGCTGATCGGCGCCTTTGCCGGCCTGCTGTGGTCGCAGAACGGCATTCCGGAATATTACATCGGGCCGCTGCTGGCCATTGCAGCGACAGCCGAGGCCTTCATCATGTTCGCCTGGCGGCGTTTTGGCGGACGGATCACCGCCCGCAACATGGTGATGGCGGCCTGCATCGCCTCGCTGCTGCGCTTCACGGTCATGGCCTTCAATCCGCCGGTGGAAGTGCTGTTCGTCGTGCAGATGCTGCATGCGGTCAGTTTCGGCGTGGGCTATTTCGGGGTCGTGCACTTCATCGCCAACTGGACCAGCGAGGCCAATGCCGCCGAGGCGCAGGGCTTTGCCAACATGCTGCAGCAGGGGTTCTCCATGCTGTCGCTGACGGCTTTCGGCTGGCTGGTGCTGCATTTCGGCAGCTATGCCTTCTTCTATTCGAGCGTGGTGGCCCTCATCGGCATGGCCTGCGTGGCGCTGTCGCTGCGGCTGCGGCCGCCCAAGGATGTCCGTTGACGCCGCCATGAAATCGATATGGACTTGGCGGTATTAGTCCATTGCTGACTTTCGCCACGCCCCGGCGCGGCGCCCTTCCTTTTGAGTGTCCATTCATGTCTCCGCCCCTGGTTCCGATGCGCGTCTCGCCCGAATTGCGGACGACCGCCTTCTATTTCACCTTCTTCATGGGGCCGGGCGCAGCGGTCATGTTCCTGCCCATCTGGCTGAGCGAGAAGGGGATCGCGCCCGAGCAGATCGGCCTGATCAACGCCGTCCCCATCTTCGTCATCCTGGCCTTCAACCTGATCGTCGGGCGGATCGCCGACCGGGCCAGGGACTGGCGCAGCGTCATCGTCATCGGTGCGCTGATCGGCGGGGTGGCGCCCGTCGGCCTGTTCTTCGTCAACGAGTTCTGGGGCATCCTGCTGTTCTGGACGCTGGCCAGCCTTCCCGGCGGGGCGGTCGGCCCGGTGCTGGACGCTGCCGCCATGCGGCTGGCGCGCCGCAACGGCACCGATTTCGGCGTGATGCGCGCTTGGGGCACCGTCGGCTTCATGCTGTTCAATGGCCTCACCGGCTACCTGGTGGTCTGGTTCGGCTCGGCCGTATTCGTGCCGCTCTTTGTGGGCCTCACCTTGCTGCGCGCGGCGGTGTCGCTGCAATTGCCCGCGTTCCGCGCGCCCGCCGAACAGGTCACCGTCGCGGCCGTCGCGCCGGCGAGGGCTGCCGGCCGGCTACGGGATATTGCCAGGCCCTGGTTCATCCTGCCGCTGTTCGGCTTCACCATGGTGTTCGGCACCCATTTCATTCTCAACGCCTTCGCCTCGCTGCTGTGGAAGGCGCAAGGAATCCCCGAGGATGTCATCGGTCCGCTCATCGCCCTGGCGGCCGCCGCCGAGGCGCTGCTCATGTTCGTCTGGACGCGGTTTGGCGGCGGTAGGATCTCGGCCCGCACGCTGATCCTGATTTCCGCACTTGCCTCAGTGCTGCGCTGGTTCGCCATGGGATTTGCGCCTGGAGTCCCCTGGCTCATCGTCTTGCAGATGACCCATGGCATAACCTTCGCCCTTGGATATCTCGGCTGCGTGCATTTCATCGCCAACTGGACCAGCGAGGACATTGCCGCCGAGACGCAGAGCCTGTTCGTGGTGGGGCAGCAATTGCTGTCCATCATCGCGGTGGTGGGTTTCGGCGCCCTCGTGCCGGTGCTGGGAGCGCAGGCCTATTTCGTGGCCAGCGCCTTCGCGCTGGTCGGGGCTCTGTGCATCTGGCTGTCGATCCGTATGCAGCCGCCCAAGGGTGGGTAAACGGCGGGTGCCTGCTCGGCGCGAAGCGGCCTATGCCGCCAGACGCTGTTCGATGACCACGCGGTTGCGGCCCCGTTCCTTGGCCAGGTAGAGCTGCTGGTCGGCGGCGCGGTAGAGTTCGGCAAAGGGAGCGGGGCGAGGGAAGGTCACGCCGCCAATGCTGGCGGTGATGCCGAAGGGTTGCCCGCTCACCACCAGGGGAGCGGCCTCGATGCTGCGGCGGATGCGTTCACCGACCGCCTGCGCCTCGGGTGGCGCCACGCCGGGCAGGAACACGCCGAACTCCTCGCCGCCGATCCGGGCCACAAGGTCCTTGTCGCGCAACATCGACCGGATGGCGCCGGCAACCAGTTGCAGGGCTTCGTCGCCCTTGTCGTGGCCGAACCGATCGTTGACCGATTTGAAGAAATCCACGTCGATCACCAGCAGCGTGCCGCTGGCGGACTGGCCCTCGCGCAGTGTGGTCAGGTAGCCATCGACCATGGCCGTGAAGGCCCGCCGGTTGAGGCATTGGGTGAGGCTGTCGGTGGAAGCCACCGTCATCAGTTCGCGGTGGGCCAGGGCCAGTTGCCGCATCTTGCTCAGCAGAAGGAAAAGCAGGGGCGGCGCGATGATGGCCGGGATCAGCACATTGTTGAGCGGGTCCGAGCCCCAGCGCCAGGTGCCGGTGTCGAAGCCATAGCTGTCGATGGCAAGGGAGGCGGCGATGCAGAGCAGGGTGCCGGCAAGCGTCAGCAGATAGACCCGGGCTCGCGATGTGGCAGAGATGTCGAAGCGCATCGTATCCCCCGGCAGAACCGGATGCGGGTGTGACCCCGATAGCAGGCTGGTTTGACGCTGGACGCACTATGCCGGCGAGCCGCTAGGAAACGATTAACGCGGCCATGAAAAAGGCCCCGGATCTGCCGGGGCCTTTGGGTTTTCGTCGCCTCTGGCGCGGCTAGTTCAGCCGGCCGCTGGCATGGGCCAGCGTCGTGTAGACCTTGCCGCGGTCCGAGAGCAGGTATTCACGTGTTTCCGCGGCCGGACGCGGGCCGGCGGCGGCGCGCTTCAGCAGTTGCTCGAATTCGCTCATATAGGCCTGTGCGGTGCGGGCGAATTCGGGTTCGCGCTGCAGCTTCTTGCGCACTTCGTCATAGGTGCCCTGGCCGGCCAGCGTATAGATCCGGCGCGAGAACACATTGGACTCGCCGGCCTGGTAGCGGGCCCAGGCGTCGGCCAGCGCGGCGTCGTCGATCGAGCGGGCAATCTCTTCGGTCAGGCCCGAAAGGCTGGCCTGCTGCGGCTGGGGCTGGGCGCCCTGCTGCTTGGCGGACGCGTTGCGCAGGACGTCACGCAGCCAGCCACCATCACCCTGCTGGGCGACTTCGGGCTCTGCCTGGCGTGCCGGCTCGGGCTGGCGCACGGACTCGGGCTGCCGGACCGGCTCGGGCTGCCGCTCGATGGTCCGGATCGGGTCGATCAGGACCTGGCGAGCCGGCTCGGGGCGATAGGTTTCGCGGACCGGTTCCGGCTGGCGCGGCGGCTGGTAGGCCGGCGGCTCGGGCTGGCGCGGGGCAGGGCGGACCGCAGCCGCGCGGCGGTCGTTGAGGTCGTGCGTCGCCGGCTGGCTGCGCACGATGGCGTTGAGTTCGCTGAGGGCCTCGATCTGCTCGGCAACGACGCGGCGCATGGCGGCGGCGCTGGCGCGGGTCTCCTCGGGCAGCTCGTTGACGCCACGTGCCAGTTCGGCGCGTGTGGCCTCCAGTTCGCTGCCCACCTCGCGCGCCGTCTCGCGCATGGCGCGGGCGGTTTCGGCGAAGCGCTGGGTGGCTTCCTCGATGGCGCGCTGCATCTCGGTGACCATCTGCTGCTGGGCCTGCTGCAGCGCCATGTTGGCGCGGCGGCCCTCGGCGTCCGCCGTGCTGCGGAAATCGCCGAGGCGTTCGGTGACTTCGCCCGAGGTCTCGTCCAGGGCCTGGCGGAAGGTGCCGGTGGTCTGGTCGATCGTGTTGCGCAGCTGGCTGGTATTGCTGGCGATCGCGTTACGCACCGAGTTGGTGCTGTCGCTGATCGTGTCGGCCAGGGTGCTGGTGGTCGAGGTGAGGACGTCGGTGACACTGCCGGCCGTCGAAGCCAGCACGTCGCTGACCTTGGCGGCATTTTCTTCCAGCACGGCGTTGACCTGGCCAGTCTGGTCGTTGAGGGCCATCCGCACCGAGGAGGCGGTCTGGCTGAGCGCTGCGGCGGCGGCCTCGGCCGCGCGCTGGACGGCATTGTCGACCTGCGCCGCATTGCTCGACAGGGTCGAGTTGAAGCGCTCATTGGTGGTGTAGAGCGCGTCGTTCACCGAGCTGGTCGAGGCCTCGATGGCGCCGGTAATGGTGCTGGTGGTCTGTTCGAGCGTCTGCACCACGGTGCCGGTCGTGGCCGTCAGCGCCTCGTCCATGGCGCGGCGGGCGCCGATCAGGCGGCGTTCGGTATCGTTGA
>CAMLOA010000135.1 GCA_946481445.1 uncultured Devosia sp.
CGTCATCGATACGATGCGGATGGCGGGATCCGCCATGGCGGCGATGATCTTGTCCCCGGCCTGGTAGTTGGCCATGACGACGCTCACCAGCGGCGCCGGGGAACGATATGGATCAAAGGGAGGCATCGCGCCCTCCATGACGCCCGGAAAAGGCGTCAAGCCGCGCCACTACCGACCGCCGGAGCGGACACTGTCTCGAGTTCGGTCAGCAGCGTGCCGAACCTTTCGATCTGCGCATCGAGCTGGACCAGCCGGGATCGGGCCGCCGCAGCGTTCTGCTCGGCCGAGGAGATGACCTCTTCATCCGCCGCGGCACGGCGGCCGTAGCTGGCGGAACTGTCAAGCATGGTCGCTGCCTGAGCGTGATACAATTCCAGTCGCTGCTGCAGGCCGTCACGTTCGCGACGTGCATCCGCCAGTGCCATGGCAATGGCGTTACGCACCGTTTCGAGGCGGACCTGGTCGGTCTCGGCATCCCGGCCGGGATTGCGGGTTCTGAAGGCCCTGGGACGAAGGGAAAGAATGGCCATTGTGATTGCTCCTATCGACTGCCTGTCCGGAGGGCGACAACCTTGACGGTCTTGATCAGAATGATCATGTCGCCAATGAACGACCACTCGCGAACATAGCGGCAATCCAGCTGGACCCGCTGGTCGTAGTCCACATCGCTGCGGCCACTGACCTGCCAAAGGCCGGTAATGCCGGGGCGGACAGCGGCATAGTGGTCGATATGCTCGGCATAGCGGACCACCTCGTCCTCGACGATCGGTCGGGGCCCGACCAGGCTCATATCGCCACGAATGACATTGATGAGCTGGGGGAGTTCATCGAGACTGGTGACGCGCAGGAACCGGCCCAGCGGCGTGATGCGGGGATCGTTGTGAAGTTTCTGGGAGGCCTCCCACTCGGCGCGGGCCTGGGGGAAGGTCTCAAGGTATTTTTGGAGGGCCTCCTGCGAATTGACCACCATAGAGCGGAACTTTAGGCAGCGGAAACGCCGTCCATTCAGGCCGACCCGCTCATGGGAGAAAAGGATAGGGCCACGATCCGTCGAAAACATGATGACCGCGATGAAGAACATCGCAGGCAGGGCAAAAACCAGCATGAGCGATGCTGCACAGACGTCGAAAGTGCGTTTGGCGCTTCCACCTGGAGGCCTGCTGGTATTGGAGGACGTACCCGATGCGCCAAATTCGGCATTGATGATCGACATGATGTTCTCTCACGCGAATGGGGCCAACAGGGGGCCGGTTCGAACCAGTCTTTCACGACGTGCGGAAGGGTTCACAGAAGCGTCGATCGCTCATGCGAAGCCGGATGTGTCAGTCTTCAGATTTGGCCCCTGAACTTCTGTTCGGGGACAGACGGGGCCCGGTAGTCGGGCCGCGTTGGCGGCGCAAGCCGCGGCTCATGTGATGAGGCAAACATGCTCGGAAATGCATGGCAACGCTTGTCCTGCATGGCAGTCATGCAGAGCCTTGGCCACAATATCACCCGAAACGGATGAGTCAGCGCCATTGCAAATCAATAGTTTAAGTAGAGTTTCTGCACCGGGCCGAGCTTTGTTGACTATTCACCCGGGCTGAGCACCCGTTTGGGCCGATGAGCAGTATTTCCGCAGCATCGCCGCGGAGCCAAGCCTAAAGACCTAACACAAATACAATACCGTTCCAGAGCAGATAGATGCCGACCCAGGCCAGAGCCATGATGCCGATGGCCACCAGCCCCCAGGGCCACGGAAATGGCGCACGGGCACCAGCTGCCGGGGGTGCCGCCAGCGGTACCTTGCGTGTCTGCCCGTCTTCGGGGCCCTTGCCGTCCACGGAATCCTCCAGGGCCGCCGTTCAGGTGGCCGACAGTCGTAGCCTTGTTGGGCAGCGCCCCAACCGGCAACGCCACCCCTCCAATGTCACTACCATTGCCGGGTAAATACAACCCTCCCGTCCACGATAAAATCCTGGATCGCTTCACGACTGCGTTTCGGACCATGATTCACCGGGAGCGACGACGCCACGCGATTTATTTGCCCGATCGATCTCGGGTCAATTAAATACTTCAAAAAACATCAAAAGATCTTGCCGACAAAGAATAGTCCGCCGCATGCATATGCCGCATATGTGACAAATTGGTGTTAATTGATCAAATCGAGTTGACTGCATAAAAGCAATCGAGCCATGCAGCCATTTCGGGCATTTGCTATGGAACGACCGAAATGACCATGATCCAATCTCCTGGTGTATTGCCAATCACAAGGAGAAAGCCGTGGTAAAACGCGTCAAGACTGCCGTGTTTCCGGTCGCCGGCCTCGGAACCCGATTTCTGCCCGCCACAAAAGCCATGCCCAAAGAGATGCTGACCGTCGTCGACCGGCCTCTCATTCAATATGCGGTGGATGAGGCTCGCGAAGCCGGGATCGAGCATTTCGTTTTCGTCACCGGTCGAAACAAAGGAATCATCGAGGACCATTTCGATCGCCAATTCGAGCTGGAAACCACGCTCGAGGTTCGCGGCAAGGTCGCAGCTCTCAATGAACTCCGCCAGGATCTGCCCTCGGCAGGGCGAACCAGCTTCACGCGCCAGCAAGAGCCGCTTGGCCTGGGTCATGCAGTGTGGTGTGCCCGCGAAATCGTGGGGAACGAGCCGTTCGCCCTGCTATTACCGGATATGCTTTTCAAGGGCCGTCGCGGCGTGCTCAAGCAGATGATGGAGAGCTATGAGGAAAGCGGCGGCAACATTATTGCGGTCGAAGAAGTCGCGCCCCAGGACGTGTCGTCTTACGGGGTGATCGGCCGTGGCCCCGGTGATGATTCCAGCTTTCGCGTCACCGGCATGGTGGAAAAGCCCAGGCCCGACCAAGCCCCGTCGAACCTCATCATCTCCGGGCGCTATATCCTGCAGCCGGAAATCTTCACGCTGCTTGCCGACCAGCCGCGCGGCGCGGGGGGAGAAATCCAGCTCACCGACGCCATGCAAACCCTCATGCAGCGCCAGCCCTTTATGGGCGTCAAATATGAGGGACAGAGTTTCGACTGTGGCTCCAAGATCGGGTTTCTCGCCGCCAACGTCGCCTATGCCTTGGACAGGGAGGATATTGGCGACGAATTCCTGGCCGCGCTCGCCAAGCTGGGCCTGCACACTGCGCTTATCGACGGCTTCAAGATCGCCGCGGAGTGAGGATAGGACGTTCCGCCGGCCTGAGACGCCTTGCGGGGCTGACTAAAATCACTGGTCCGAAAGCCATGCGGGGGCTTTCGGACCAGGCTTTTCTCGTGCCATGGGCTCTGGATCGGTTTGGAAACCTCGGGATCGGGCTTTCCCGCCCCTTCAGCGCTGCGCCTGTTCCAGCTCCGGGCCGGACTGCATATCGCCGCGATAGGCGAAGCGCTCCAGTCCTCCTGCGTCGGTGAATCTAGGCAGCTTGCCCAGATCAACCTTGTTGAGCACCACCCCGACGATGTGATCGGCCAGCTCCGGCTCGCGCTCAAGCATGCCGCGCAGCAGGCGGTGAGGCGTCCTGCCCCACTCGACCACCAAGACGCTGGCATCGGTGTGCGGCAAGACCGTCAGGGCATCGATGACCGGCCCCAGAGCCGGGAGATCGATGAGGACATAGTCGAACTGGCCGCGCGCCTCGGCGAGGACTTTCTGCATGGCGATGCTGGAGAGGTCCCCGCCTCCCGCTTCAGGTGCGGCAGCCGACAGGGTGACGAGACCACTTTCGGGATCGGTCTCCGCCACGCGACGCCAGTCGCCCTGTTGCGACGGCAGGATGCGGGCCGGCAGGCCGGATCGACCAGCACCGGTGTCGGCATCGATCAACAGCACGCGTGAACCGATGGCCGCCAGCATCTCGGCCAGCGAGCGCGCGTAGGTGGACTTGCCTTCACCCGGCAGGATTGAAAGTACGCTCAATATTGCTGTTCCCCGGTCGGCCATGGGCTGGAGAACCAGACGTGTGGACTTGAGCGTCTCCACCAAGGGCGCACCCCATCGGCGGCCAATTCGGGCACCAAGGGCGCCGCGCACGACGGTGCGTATTGCCTTTCGGACATGCTCGGGCGGGGCGTTGCCATCCAGGTTCAGGGCGGGGACATAGCCGAGAAACCGCAGGCCGAGTTGCTGGCGCACCTGGCCCCCGGTGCGGAATCCGCGTTCGCGCAACTCATTCAGCATGCCCAGGACGACGCCCACAAAACCACCGGCGATCATAGCGGCGGCCAGGATGACCATGGTGCGCGGACTTGAGGGACTTTCGGGCAGGAGTGCGTCGGTCACAATGCGGACGGAAGGGATCGGGAAGCTTTGGCGCTGCACGGCTTCCTCGTAGCGGGCGAGATAGCTGGTATAGAGGGCCTGCAGTGCAGCGGAGCGCTGCTGAAGTTCATTGAGACGCACCTGTTCCTGGCTGATGGCGCCGGCATTTTGCCCCTCCGCGGCGATATCGTCCCGAAGACCCACCTCCTGCTGGCGGGCAATAGTCAATTGGGTGCGGTACTGCTCGTCCAGGTTCTGCAACAGCGCAAAGATGCGACTGTCGAGAGCGGACTTCTCCGCGTTCAGCGTGGCCAATTGCGGGTGATCGGCACCGAAACCGGCTTCTATTTCGGCGATGCGGCTGGTGAGGGTGGCCACCTGATTGCGGAGCGTCGTGATCTCAGCCGGATCGGTGGTCGCGTCGCCCAGCAGGGCGACATAGTTCGAGGCGGCCTGAGGACCGGCCGCGACCACGGCCTGCAACTGTTCGGACAATGCCCTGAGCCGGGCTGTTTCGGCCTGTGCCTCGGCGAGCTGATCAGAAAGCGTTTCGATGCGCCGCGTCGTCAGATCGCGATCCTCACCGACTGAAAGACCAGTTTGATCGCGATATTGCTGGATCTCCAGACTGGCCTGACGCTGGCTTTCCCCGATTTCGGCAAGGCGTTGCTCCAGCCAGTCGGCCGCGGCGCTGGTGGCTTCGAGTTCGGCATTGAGCTGGTCCTGCAACAGCGCATGCGCATAGGCGCTGGAAATGCGTTGCGCCAATTCGGGGCTGGGTGCCTCATAGCCCACGCGGATGATGGAACTGCGGCCCATCCGATCCACCTGCACATTCGATCGCAGCATGCCCACGACCTCGTCCTGGGTTGCTTCCAGCGTGCCGGACTGCGCCCCCTGCCAGAGACCCACAAGCCCCTTGATCCGCTGGGTGAAGGACGGGGGCGGATTGAGGAACTCCTGGTCCGTGGTAAGACTTTCGGCCTCCGCGACTGAACGGGCGACCCGGCTAGAGCGCAGGACCTCGATCTGGTTGAGCACCTGGGCCTCCAGATCCGTGGCACTTGTGGAGACCGGTCCTTCTCCGGTGACCTGCTCGAGGTTCCTGTCGATCAGAATCTGCCCGGCCGAAAGATAGCTGCGCGGGGCCAAGGTCAAATAGACGATCGCAAGCACGACCATGAAGGCGACACAGAGGACAAGCACCAGCGCTTGTCTGCGCAAGAGTGAGATGATGCGCTCAAGGTCGATGGTCTTGATATCCGATGGCTGGGGCGCCAGCGCTTCCGGGTAGCTGGGTTTCTCGAGCATGAAAATGGTTTGCCTTCCTGAATGGGGGCTTCGATCAGCTCGAAGCTGGCTGCCCGTAATGCTGGGCCTGGCGCATGCCCAGAATGCCGCCCGCCACGCCGAAATGGAGGACGGCGCGTAGCCAGTTGCGTCGGCGCCTTATGGGGGAAAACGCAGTCAGGCCCGTCATCAGGCCGCAGAAGACTATCTTGGCGACGACCATGGGCAGGGCGCGGAACGGCGAGGTCCGCAACAACGCGCCATGCGTCTGGCCGAAGCGCAGACGCCGGCGGATCAACCAGGCCATGGTGGTCCGATCAGCCAGCACCGGCTCCTCGACCAGAGCATCGGGGGCGTAGTCGATGGTACCGCCAAGCGCAGTCAGGCGATAGAAATAGTCGGTGTCTTCGCCGCCTGACCGACCGAGTGCCGGATCGAAGCGCAAGCGCTCAATGGGCTCGGTGCGCCGAATAAGGACATTGCAGGTGTAGCCGGTGCGGATGGTGCCTTCGACAAATACCGGCAGAGTTGAATGAAAATCGCCGGCAACCATCCAGGCAGGGGCGGTCGCCGGATAGGTTGCGCGGACCGGACCAAGGACTGCGGTCGCGCCATTGGCCTCCGCCCTTTTGACCAGCGCAGCGAGCCACTGG
>CAMLOA010000136.1 GCA_946481445.1 uncultured Devosia sp.
GTGCCGGCATCGTCATGGCCGACGTGCTGGTGCATGGAGATGACCTGTTCGGTAGTGGCGTCAACCTGGCCGTCCGGGTTCAGGGCCTGTCCCCGCCGGGCGGCATGGCCGTCTCGAAGTGGATGTACGAATATCTGGGCGATCGCTCCGGGCTGACCTTCACCGATATCGGTCCGTCCATCCTCAAGAACATACCCCGCACCGTCCACATCTACATCTGGCATCCCAGCGGCCGGGCCAAGCCGGTGGCCAAGCCGGAAGAGCCAACGATCGTGCCGCCCTCCAGCCGGCCGTCGGTGGTGGTGCTGCCGTTCGACAACATGTCGGGCGAGGCCGACCAGGCCTATTTCGCGGACGCCGTGGTCGAGGAGATCACGGCCACGCTGGCGCGGATCAAGGATTTCTTCGTGATCGCCCGCAACTCCGCATTTGCCTACAAGGGCCGGTCGCTGGACGTGCGCCAGGTCGGCCGCGAACTGGGTGTCCGCTACGTGGTGGAGGGCAGCGTCCGCCGGGTCGGCGAGCGGGTTCGCATCACGGCGCAGCTGGTTGAAACTGATAGCGGCAACCACATCTGGTCGGAAAAGGTCAATGGCACGGTCGACGAACTGTTCGACCTGCAGGACCGCATGGCGGCTCTGGTGGCAAGCGCCATCCAACCGTCGATCCGGCAGGCCGAGATCGACCGCGCGCTGTCCAAGCGTCCCGACACCCTGGCCGCCTATGACCTGGTCATGCGGGCCATGCCGCAATTGTGGGCCCACCAGCCCGACTCCAACCGGGAAGCCATCGAGCTGCTCGGGCAGGCGCTGGAACTCGAGCCCGGTTACGGACTGGCCGCTGCGCTGGCCGGTTGGGCGCATGGCCAGCAGATCGCCTATAACTGGACGGACGACATCGAGGGCGAGCGACGCGCCGCCCGCGAGATGATCGAACTGGGCGCGACATCCGTCAGCGGCAATCCGACCGCCATGACGGCCTTGGCCTCAGCCATGATGCAGACCGGCGGCGATGTGGCGCAGGCCAAGGGCCTGGCCGAGCGGGCGCTTGCCATCGATCCCAATCACGCCTGGGCCTGGCTGCGCAAGGCGTTCGGCCTGGTCTATCTCGGCCAGCCCGACGAGGGTCTCAAGGCGTTCGAAGCCTCGCTGCGCCTCAGCCCTCTCGACCCGTTCGCCTTCAACATGATCCTGGGCATGGGCCTGGCTCATTTTTCGGCCAACCGGCCCGACCAGGCCGTTGCCTTCGCCACGCAGGCGCTTGCGGAGCGGCCCGGGCTGACCTGGCCATTCCGGGACCTGGCTTGCTACTATGCGACGCTGGGCGATCTTACCGCTGCCCGCGCGGCCCTCGACAAGTTCCGCGCCGGTCGCCCCGGCCTGGGCCTTGCCGACATTCGCAACAGCCTGCGCTTCATGAACGAGACGCTGCTGGGCAGTTACATGGCTGGACTGGCAAAGGTCTGGCCGGATTGAGGCAGTGGCCAGCCTGCCGATCCACTCCCCTGGCGCTCCGCGCCGACCCCGCGGAAACTCATGACCACCAGCCCATCCCCGTCCAGACCCGTCGCCATCTCAGCCGCAGACATCGCCTTGGCGCGCCGCCTGGCGCCCATTCTGCGCATGGCCGACAACGAGCCCTTCCTGCCCAGCCGGCTCGGCGTGACCGTGTTCCAGCAGCCGGGCCGCTCTCCTTCCGCGCCACTCGATATCACCTTCGCGCCGGGCGCCAGCCGGGTGATCGAATATGCCATCTGGTGGGATTGGGATATCCAGCACCTTTATGAGCTCGAGCACATATGGCTGCACCTGGACTCCGATGACAGCGTCGTCGCGGTCGAGGCCAGCAGCCATGGCGGCAAGCACGCCATGCTGGTCGACGGGACCTTGCCGCTCGAACACGGCCGGATCACCCTGTTTTCGGCGCCGGGGAAGCATGCCCTTTCTGCCGATGCTGCCGGGCAGGCCCGCATCTGGGCGGCAACGGTTCTGGCCTGTGGCGATCTCGCCGGTCGCGATGCGATCCTGGTCAACGACATGTTCGCGGCCGCGCTGTCCGGACTGACAGCGGCGGACCACCGCGCCGTCAAGCGCCACCTGCAGGCACAGGCCTTCGCGCCTTCCCGCCGCTTCGAGCAGCGCGTCGATCTGGCGGCGTTCGACCTGGTGGGCTGGAGCGAGCTGGCGGCCTGGATACCGGGGCGCGTACGGGCCGTGCTGGCCGAAGTGCGCGCCCGCCAGCCGCTACTCAAGGCCGTGCTGCTCGACAGCGGCGATACGCTGGTGGACGAAGGCACCGAAGTGCACGATGCCGAAGGCTATGTCGTGGAGGCCAGTCTCATCCCCGGCGCGCTCGAAATGATCGAAGCCCTGGCTGCCGAAGGGTACCGCCTGGCCCTGGTTGCCGATGGCCGGGTGCGCAGCTTTGAAACCGTGCTGGGCGGGCACGGCATCCACCCGCATTTCGAGGTGAAGGTGATCTCGGAAACCGAAGGCTGCGAGAAGCCGGACCGGCGCATGTTCGAGCGCGCCCTCGCAGCGCTGGGCCTTGGCGCAGCTGACGCCCAGGCGGTCGTCATGGTGGGCAATCACCTCGAGCGCGATATCGGCGGCGCCAACCGGCTCGGCATCATCAGCATCTGGCAGAGCTGGTCGCATCGGCGCAGCCGCGTCCCCGCCCATGCCCTTGAGGTGCCGCGCTACACGATCGATACGCCTGGCCAGTTGCCCGGACTTCTGGCCGAGATCGAGCGGCTGATGGCGCGGCACCAGCGCAATCCTGCGCTTCGCTGACGGAGATTGGAGGAAGCATGCTACGTCTGGGTGTGATCGGCGCGGGCCTCAAGGCGGCGGACTACGCCCGTTCATGGGCGGGCCTGCCGGGCGTCAGCATCGAGGCCATTGCCGAAGTCAGCGCGGCCTCGCGCGATCGGTTCAGCCGGACCTGCCTGGATGCCGGCGCGCCATCTCCGCGCGCGTATGAAACGGCCGATGCCCTGCTCGCCAGCGAGGCCGGCCGGCTTGACGCCGTCTATGTGTCCACGCCCCACGCGTTCCATGCCGAGAACGCGCTGGCCGTGCTGCGCGCCGGCCTGGATCTGCTGCTCGAAAAGCCGATGGTCACCACGGTGCCTGAGGCCATCGCGCTCGAGGCCGAACAGGCGCGCAGCGGCCGGACCGTCGTCATCGCCTTTCAGGGCGCCCTGTCCCCGCTGGTGCACGATACCCGGCTGCGGGCGCAGGCCGGTGAATTCGGGGCGCTGGTCAGCGTCTCGGCCACGATCTGGGAAGGCTGGAAGGATCGGTATGCCGGAGGCTGGAAGCAGGTGCCCGCAGTGTCCGGCGGTGGCTTCATGTTCGACACCGGGGCGCACATGATGAACACGGTCTGCGTGCTGGCAGACAGCAATTTCGCGCGCCTGTCGGCCTATATGGACAATCGAGGCCTGGCCGTGGACCTGGCAACAGCCGTGGCCGGCCGGCTGGAGAATGGTGCCGTGGTGACGCTCAATGCGGCCGGCGAAGGCCCCGAAGGCTGTGCCTCCAGTCTGACCTTCTTCTACAGCCGCGCCATCGTGCAGATCGATGCCTGGGGTGCGTGGCGCCAGATATCGCGGGACGGAACGCCTGGCCCACGCGAGACCCGGGAAACGCGGGCCACGCCGCTGCAGACCTTCCTCACCGTACGCGACGGTGGCATGGACAACCCCTCAACGGTGGCTGATGGCATTCGCTTCGCGCGACTGTGGGACGCGATCAAGGCCTCGGCCGCCCAGGACGGCATGCCGGTCGACCCACGCGCCTGAAGCCGCCGCCCGCGGTGCCGCAACGGAAAACCCCGCCATCGATGATGGCGGGGTTCCCTTGCCGTCTGCCGTACGAACTGATCGCGGTCAGTTGCTTTCGGCAGCGATTGCGGCCTTGGCAGCCTCGTAGAGCGCCTTGCCGTCGATACCGGCGGCTTCCATGTCGGCGAACCACTGGTCGATCGTGGGCTGCGCGGCTTCCTGCCAGCGTGCAGTCTCGGCTTCGTCGAGCTGGACGATATTGTTGCCGGCCTGGACGGCGATATTGAGCCCGGTCGCGTCGCCGCTATCCATCACCGCGCCGAACTGGCGCGAGACTTCGAGGCCGGAATTGGCGTCGATCACCGCCTTCAGGTCGTCAGGCAGGTTGTTGTAGCTGTCCTGGTTCATGATGAAGCCGAAGGTCTGGGTGTAGAGACCGTACTGGCTGGTGAAGCCGGTATGGTTCTTGACCAGTTCCGACACGCGCAGCGAGGGAGTCACTTCCCACGGAATGGTGGTGGCGTCGATCACACCCTTGGACAGGGCTTCAGTCACCTGAGGCACGGGCATGCCAACCGGCTCGGCGCCGAGCAGGCCGAGCATGCTCGAAATGATGCGCGAGCCGCCGCGCACCTTCATGCCCTGCAGGTCTTCGAGCGAGGTGATCGGGTCCTTGGAGTGGAACAGGCCCGGGCCATGGGTGTGCAGCGCCAGCACCTTGACGCCGGCGAACTCGTCGGCGGCATTGGCCATCACGTAGTTGTAGAACGCGGCCGAGGAATCGGCGGCATTGGTGGTCATGAACGGCAGTTCGAACACTTCCGACTTGGGGAAGCGGCCCGGCGTATAGCCCAGCACCGTCCAGATGATGTCAACCACGCCGTCCTTGGCCTGGTCGAACAGTTCCGGCGGAGCGCCACCCAGCTGCATGGCCGGATAGAGCTCGACCTTGATGCGGCCGCCCGATTCTTCCTGCACCTTGGCGGCCCAGGGCTCGATCGCCTGGGCCGGAATGGTGGCCTGGGCGGGCAGCATCTGGTGGATGCGAAGCGTCACTTCCTGTGCCAGGGCGCTGCCCGACAGGGCGAGTGCCGCCACCGCACCAATGAGCCATGATTTGGTCTTCATCTGAGATCCTCCCGTAAAGTGGCCTGTTGGCCATTGAGTATCCGTCTGCGGTCGCTCCCCCGAGCCACCCCCTGACGGGCCGAAATGCTAGTAAAGCAGCCACACCAGCCAAAGCGTGATGGGCGGGAACGCGACCAGAATGGCCGTGCGGACGATATCGCTGGCCACGAAGGGCCATACACCGCGATAAGTTTCGGAAAGTCGCGTCGAAGGCGACATGGAATTGATGATGAACAGGTTCATCCCCACTGGCGGCGTGATCAGGCCCACCTCCACCACGATCAGCACGATGATGCCGAACCAGATGCCAAACTCGTCGGGCGTTAGCCCGAAATCGAGCACGGACATCATCGGATAGACGATCGGCACGGTCAGCAGGATCATCGACAGCGAGTCCATCACGCAGCCCATGATGAGATAGAAGATCAACACCAGCACCATGACAAGCCAGGGGTTGAAGCCCTGCTCGCCCACCCAGGCGGCCATGACCTGGGGCACCTGGGACAGCGCCAGGAAGCTGTTGAGCGCCGCCGCCCCCAGCACGATCAGGAAGATCATGGCAGTGGAGCCGGCAGTCGACAGGCACGCTTCGGCGATGCTCTTGCGGTCCAGGCTGCGCGCTGCCAGCGCGATGATGAATGTGCCGGCCGCGCCGATGGCCGCCGCCTCGGTGGGCGTGAACACCCCGGTATAGATGCCGCCGATGACCAGCACGAATACGGCAAGCACAGGCCAGGTCTTGGCCAGTTCGCGGAAACGGGCGGCATAGGGCATCCGCTCGCGCAGACCGCCGGACCCCGGTTTCACCCGCACGTAGATGGCAATGACGATGACGTAACCGATCGCGGCCAGGATGCCGGGGACAAACGCCCCCATGAACAGCTTGGCGATGTTCTGCTCGGTCAGCACCGCAAAGATGACGAGGATGATCGACGGGGGAATGAGAATGCCCAGAGTCCCGCCCGCTGCGACAGTGCCGGTCGCCAGCGCGCCCGAATAACCGTATTTCTTGAGCTCGGGCAGGGCCACCTGCCCCATCGTGGCCGCTGTGGCCAGCGAGGAACCGCAAATGGCGCCAAAGCCGGCGCTGGCACCGATGGCGGCCATGGCCACGCCGCCCTTCTTGTGCCCCAGCCAGGCCGCCGCGGCGTTGAACAGGCCTGCCGAGAGGCCGCCAAGCGTGGCGAACTGGCCCATCAGCAGGAAGAGCGGCACCACCGACAGCGAATAGGATGCATAGGTGGAATAGGTGAGGTTCTTGAACTGG
>CAMLOA010000137.1 GCA_946481445.1 uncultured Devosia sp.
GCGCCTCGATGGTTTCGGGCAGGCGCCTGGTCACCAGAATCTTGGGTTTGTGGCTGGTCATCAGATCCGTAAGACAGGGCCGCCAGCCTGTGGAAAATCCACCTTTCAGCGACCATTAAGGATATGGGGGTAGTGATAGGGCAATTCCATTGCATCTGCAAAGTCATGTTTGCCAACACCTCCGGTGGCCCCATTCGAGCCCGTTTCCGCCTCCTCATCCTGCTGCTGGGTGCGCTGCTGGTGCCGGTGGCCGCACAGGCCCAGTCCAATCCCAGCGGCCTGCCGCTGCCGCGCTTTGCCAGCACCAAATCGGACCCGATCAACGTCCGCGTGGGGCCCGGCGAGCGCTACGACATAGCCTGGGTCTATCTCAAATCGGGCGTGCCTATCGAAATCGTCCAGGAATTCGATACCTGGCGCAAGATTCGCGACGTCGACGGCGAGGAAGGCTGGGTGCACCAGAACCTGCTATCGGGGACACGGGGCGGCTATGTCACGCCGGTGCTGGCCAATAGCGAGATCCCGCTGCTGGCCAGCCGGTCGGACGAGGCGGGCGTGCGCGCAAGGCTGGGGCCTGGGCTCAAGGTCACCATCCAGCAATGCGACGGCACCTGGTGCGAGATCAGCGTGACCGGGCAGACTGCAGAACGCACCGCAACCTATTCGGGCTTCGTCCGCCAGGAAGAGCTGTGGGGCGTCTATCCGGACGAAACCTTCGACTGACCTAGCCGATTTCGGCCAGGGCGTTGGCCGTCTGTCGCGCCACGCGGACGGTATCGTCCTGGCGGGGGCAGGAGGCACAGAGCCTGGTGGGGTCGATGCGATAATCGAGACAGCAGCCCTTGCGCCGCACGATCAGCAGTTCCCGGCCGTCGGGTGACGGGACCGATTGCAGGTCGCCCTGCCCGGTGAGTCCCAGACCATCCAGCCAGCGGTCGCAATAGCTGCGGATGAGGGCGGGCGGCAGGTCCGGGCGGCGCGAGCGCAGCCACACCATCAGGCTCAGCATCCGGTCGGCCAGGAGGCGCCGCGCCGGCAGCGGCCGCAGCTTTTGCTGCCGGTTGACCTCGGTGAACAGGGCATCGGCAAAGTCGCGCAGGTCGACAGCGGCGCGGTCGATCATGGCCTCCGGCGGCCCGCTCCATTGCGCGGCGGGAACGAGGCGATAGGCGTCAACGTGGATACCACGCCGCTGCTGGCTGAGCGTCGTCAGCGACGGCAGGGCGCCATGAAGGTGGACGGCGATGACCAGCAGGTAGGCGGGCTGCCACAGCAGGTTGGTCCATAGCCGCACCGCGCGGAAGGCGGGTCCGGCGTGGGGATCGGTGGCCCCCAGCGTCAGATCGAGTTCGGCCATGAAACGCGCATTGTCGCCGCCCGGGACATACCAGCCCGAGCGGGCCGGGCCCGGCTCGCCCTTCATGAAGCCGGTGCGGTCCGCGGCCAGCGCGATCAGCCGCGTGGTCGCGGCATCGGCATCGGTCTGGGAAAAGAGGAAGGAGCGGGCCATGGCGGCGTTCTAGCGCCGCGTCCCGCAGGTGGAAAGGCCGCCGGTGATTGCCGGCGGCCCTGCCGATCAGACCTTGAGGATCTTGAAGCGCCAGAGCAGGCCACCAATGGCACCGCCAACCAGCGGCGCAACAATGAAGAGCCAGAGCTGGGCCAGCGCATTGCCACCAACCAGGACGGCCGGGCCGAAGCTGCGCGCCGGATTGACCGAGACGCCCGTCACCTGGATGCCGACCAGGTGGATGGCGGCGAGGGTCAGGCCGATGGCGAGCCCGGCAAAGCCCGGTGACGAGCCCTGCCCGGTCGCGCCCAGGATCACCACGACGAAGATGGCGGTGAATACCACCTCGAAGACCAGCGCGGCGATCATGGAATACTCGCCCAGATAGCCCGGACCCCAGCCATTGGCGCCCAGATTGGCATTGCTGCCGGCAATGGCCCATAGGATCGCCGCCCCGGCCAGGGCACCTGCGAACTGGGCGATCCAGTACTGCACCATCTCGGTGGCCGTCAGGCGTCCGTCCAGGAACAGGCCCAGGCTGACGGCCGGATTGATGTGGCAGCCCGAGATCGGCCCGATGCCATAGGCCATGGCGACAATGGCAAGGCCGAAGGCCAGCGAGATGCCGACCTGCCCGATGCTGTCGCCTCCCAAGACGGCTGCGCCGCAGCCGATCAGCACCAGCACGGCCGTGCCGGTGAATTCCGCAATCAGTTTGTTCATGACGCTTTGAACCCCAGAATGACTTCCCAAGGGGCGATTCGCCCCGTGATCATCCTTGGTGCGACAACTCGTCACGGACAAGCTTCGCGAGGCCCCAGGCCACAGGAATCAGGCGGCGCGGGCGGCCGCTATCGTGGCCCGCACCGCATCGCGGTCGGTCAGGGTTATCTCGTATTCGCGCTCGATGGCGGTGCCACCCATGCCGACATGGGGATTGCGGAAGGCCATGGGGCTCTTGAGCGTCCGCAGTGCCGCAAAATGCATCTCGTCGACGCCTGTCTCGCGCCGCACATGGGCGATATTGCCGGCATCGAGCGCGCCACAGGCCATGACGACGATGCGGCCATCGGCGATTGCCGCGGTGTCGCGCAGGATGTCGATGCCGTCGATGGCGGTATCGCGCTGGCCGCTCGTCAGCACCCGGTCGACGCCGCAGGCGATCAGGGTTTCCAGCGCCTCCCGATAATCCACGGTCATGTCGAAAGCACGGTGGCAGGTGACCTTCATCGGCCGGGCGGCCTCGACCAGCGCCTTTGTGCGGTCTGCATCAATGCGGCCATCGGCGGTCAGGCATCCGATGACCACACCCGCCACGCCCAGCTCGCGCATGGCCTTGACGTCCTCGACCATGGCCCCGAATTCCAGCTCGGAATAGAGGAAGTCACCGCCGCGGGGGCGGATGATGACGTGGAAGGGGATGGTGGCCACGCGCAGCGCTTCGCGCACCACGCCCAGGCTCGGGGTCAGTCCGCCCTCGAGCAGGCTGGCACAGAGTTCGACGCGGTCCGCCCCTGCCTCCTGCGCCGCCACGAGCCCGTCCACGCCCTCGACGCAGATTTCGATCTTGACTGGGTGCTTGGGCATGATTGGTCTCTCATTGGTATTGGATTGGATTATCGCCTGGCGCGGTTCCGGGCAAGGGCAAATGCTTAAGGACCAATCCCGTCCGTCCTGCGCAGTTCTGCTGGCGCCGGCGGTGACACGGCGACAGCGATAGGGCAGGCAATCTGGCGGCGTGGAGGCCAATATGCACCCATTCGCCGCTCTGGGCCGCGATTGCCGCGGCACCGCCGCCATCGAATTCGCCATCCTGACGCCGGTCTTCCTGCTGCTGCTGACGGGCATGGTCGCCTATGGCATCTATTTCGGCGCCGCCCATTCGCTGTCGCAATTGGCCGCCGACGCCGCGCGCACCGCGATAGCCGGGCTGGATGCGGCGGAACGCGACCTGCTGGTGGAGCAGTTCCTCGATGCCAATGCCGGCGACTACATGCTCATCGACCGCCGACGGCTGTCGCATTCGATCGGGGACAAGCCCGGCGACCCCAACCAGTATCTGGTGACCCTGGTCTATGACACAGCGCACCTGCCAATCTGGGCGCTGAGCCCTCCCCTGCCGCTGCCCAGCCAGACCATCGCCTACAGCTCCACCGCCAGGCGCGGTGGCATATGAGCTGGCGGGCCTTCCTCCACGATGGGCGTGGCAATATCGCGGTCCTTTTTGCCATGGGCTTTGCCGTCTCGGCCGTCGTCTCGGCCCTGGCCGTGGACGCCGCGGCGCTCTACCACGAACGCCGCATGATCCAGAATGGGGTCGACCTGGCGGCCCTGGCGGCCGCCACCGATCCGGACCAGGCCGAGGCACTGGCGCTGGCGGCCCTGGTCGAGGCGGGGCTGCTACGCGCCGGCGCATCCGATGGACTTTCGGTGACCGTGGGCCACTACAGCCCCGACCCCGGCATAGCGGCGCGGCAGCGCTTCGTTCCGGACGCGGCGCCGGCCAATGCCGTGCGCGTCAGCTTCTCGCGGCCCGGGACGCTGCATTTTGCCCGGGGCTGGACGCAGTCGCCCACGATCGGGGCCACGGGCCTGGCCACGGTCACCCCGCAGGTGGCCTTCTCGGTCGGCTCGCGCCTCGCCAGCCTCAATGGCGGGATCGGCAATGCCGTGCTCAACGCGCTGCTGGGCACCGACGTGGCGCTTACCATCATGGACTATAACGGCGTTGCCGGCGCCCAGGTCAGCGCCTTCGCCTTTCTCGACGCCCTGGCCTTCGAAATGGGCATGACGGCGGGCACCTATGACGACCTCCTGGCCGCCAGCGCCGATCACGGTCAGGTCGCGGCAGCCCTTGCGGCCGTGCTGACCGGAGCCGAGCAATCAGCAGCCATGGCGCTGGCAAGCACGGCCGGGCACAATGGCGCGGTGCCGATCGCTTCGCTGTTCGAGCTGGGCGAGCTGGGGCAACTGGCCGTGGGCAGCGGCGTGGAAGCGGCCGGCTTTGCCGGCATTTCCGCCCTTGACGTGATCGCGGCCAGCGCCGCCCTCGGCAACGGCACGCGCCAGGTCGAGCTGGCCCTCACGGCGGGTGTGCCCGACCTGACCGGAATCGAGGCAAGCCTGGCCATCGGGGAACCGCCCCAGGGGGGCGGCTGGTTCGCCGTCGGCCCAGCCGGCAGCGTCGTGCGAACCGCCCAGGCGCGGCTGCGGCTGGTGGCGACCATACTGGGGACCGGGGCCCTGGCCGGAGCACCAATCCGGCTGCCGCTCTACCTGGACCTTGCCCATGCCGAAGCGCGGGTCGTCTCGGCCGCCTGCCCCGGCAGCGACGACCCCTTCGGCAGCGCCGTCATCGCCGCACGGCCAGGCCTCGTCCGCCTTGTGCTGGGCGAGACCGACAGCGCCGGATATGCCGATTTCGCTGCCACACCGCTGGTCACGGCCGCCAGGATGGCCGAGGTGAAGCTCCTGGGCCTCACCGTGCTCCAGGTGCTGGGCTCGGGCGTGGTCGAGGTGGCACAATCCGGTCCCGTGGCGCTCGGGTTCAGTTCCTCAGACATTGCCGCCGGCACGGTCCGGACCGCCGGGGTGTCCACGCCCCTCGCCTCGCTCACCGGCTCGCTGCTCGACAGCCTGGTGCTGCAGGCGCCGATTCTCGGGCTCGGGCTCAACCTTGCGAGCCTCACCACCCTGATCAAGACCATCGTGACCCCGCTGGCGCCCGTGCTCGACAATACCATTGCCCGCCTGCTCGATACGCTGGGCCTGGGCCTGGGGGAGGTCGATGTGCGGGTTTATGGCGTGCGCTGCAGCCATCCGGTTCTGGTCGGCTAGGGCAAGGTGGCCACGGCGCACCAGTCGAACTGGTCGGGCCCATAGTCGGGACGATTGCCCTCGATGTCGCCCAGCACAGAGAGATATTCGGCTTCGGCCGCGTCGACGGTGAGGCGCAGGTCGAGCCGGTTGCAGTCGCGGGCGAGCATCAGGTCGGGGCTGTCCACCGGGCCCAGCACCGTCCCCGAGCCGTCTTCCACCCAGCCTTGCACTCCAACCACCTCCCCGTTGCCGGCATAGATGCGGCCTTGCCGCACCAGGAGAGGGCCGAACTCGCCGCCCGTCATGTCCGGGGAGGCCATGGTCACTGTGGCCAGGGCCAGCATGCCGTCGGCCCCGTAGCACCAGGTGGTGACCTCCGAGACCAGCGCATCGATGAGCCGGGTCACCTCCACGGCGCTGACGCCGCCATCCCAGCGCCCGTCGACGAAGCGGAAACTGTCTGTATAGCCGCCGCCGAAATCGCGTCGCCAGCCGACCCAGTTGTCGTCGCGGGCGAGTTGTTCCACGCAGGCGGCATAGAGTACGTCCTGCACGGAAAATTCGTCCGCGGCGGCGGCCGGCGACGCCGGCAGCAGGATCAACAGGGCTGCAAGGGCTCGCCGGTGCATTGCTTTCTCCTTCTTCGTGCCGATCAGCCGTCGCTTGTGCGCCAAAGTCAACCGGGTGTTGACACACCGTCATAGTGTGCTACAGTCATACCACACTAGATAGGCACAACACATGGATGACTTTCACACCAGCCAGCC
>CAMLOA010000138.1 GCA_946481445.1 uncultured Devosia sp.
CCCGCGCTGCCGTTGAAGAAGGCATCGTCCCCGGCGGCGGCGTGGCCCTGCTGCGTGCTTCGGCTGCGCTCACCGTCAAGGGTGCCAATGCCGACCAGGAAGCCGGCATTGCCATCGTCCGTCGCGCCCTGCAGGAGCCGGTCCGTCAGATCGCCAACAATGCCGGTGCCGAAGGCTCGGTCGTGGTTGGCAAGATCCTCGAGAACTCCTCGAAGACCTTCGGCTACAATGCCGCGACTGGCGAATATGGCGACCTGGTGGCCCTGGGCGTCATCGACCCCGTGAAGGTGGTTCGCACTGCCCTGCAGGACGCCGCCTCAGTTGCCTCGCTGCTGATCACCACCGAAGCCCTCGTCGTCGAGGCCCCCAAGGAAGCGGCTCCCGCAATGCCGGGCGGCGGCGGCATGGGCGGCATGGGCGGCATGGACTTCTAATACGCCATACCAGCTGTTGTGCTCGTTTCTTCCCAGTCACGAGCTCACGAGAAAGGCGCGGTGTCACCACCGCGCCTTTTTCTATCCCCCCGCGAATCCGGGGTGACATAATGCCTCCCGCGCGGCATTCACCACACCGCGCAAGTTGTTTGACTCCGCTTTTTCGCCGTTCCATTTTGTCGGTGAAGCACTTGACCTGGGAGGGGATCGAAATGTCCATGCGTTTGTTGTTGACAGCAGTGTCCGTGCTGGCGCTCAGCCTGTCTGTCTCCACCGAGGCTTTCGCCCAGAAGACCAAGACCAAGGGCGGCGACACCACCCAGCAACAGAGCAACCAGCTCGACCCGTCGGACCCCGATGACCTCGACTTCATCCTGGACGAGGCCGACGCCGCCTATTTCACCGACAACCCGGATTATGAATACGCCTTTGACATGTATTCGCTGGCGGCCGAGGGCGGCGATGCTTATGCGATGAACCGCCTGGCCCTGATGTATGACCGGGGCGAACACGTGCGGCAGGACTTCGAGAAGGCGTTCGAATGGTACCTGGCCGCCGCCGAACTTGGCCTGCCCGCTGCACAGAGCAATGTGGGCAGCATGTACGATGCCGGCGACGGGGTGGAGCAGAACTATCGCGAGGCCATGCGCTGGTATCGCATGGCGGCAGACAACGGCTATGCCTATGCAATGTACGCCATTGGCGACATGTACCTTTCCGGCGACGGGGTGGCCAAGGATGCCGAGGAAGCGACCGCCTGGTACCGGAAGGCCTCCGACAATGGCGACGCCAACGGGCATTGGTCGCTGGCCCTGCGCTACCTTTACGGCGATGGCGCGCCCAAGGACACGCAACAGGCGGCCGAGCTCTCCTACCTGGCGCTGACCAAGGGGCTCCAGGTCGCGCTCGATGAGTTCAAGGATATCGGCAGCGCCGAAACCTCGCCCAATTTCCGGCGGGCGATCCAGGAACTGCTCAAGGCCGATGGCTACTATACAGGCGCGATTGACGGCAGTTTCGGGCCGGCAACCATGCGGGCGATCGAGGCGGCCTTCGACACGGTCGACTAGCCCCAGAACAGCAACCGCACCGCCATGGCGATGGAGACGACCACGACCAGCGGGCGGATGAGCCGGGCGCCGAAACGGATGCCGGTGCGCGCACCGGCATATCCGCCGACCAGTTGTCCCGCCGCCATCGCCAGGGCCGCCGGCCAGACCACGTCCCCGGCCGGTATGAAGATCGCCAGCGCCGCCAGGTTGGAGGTGAGATTGAGCACCTTGGTGTGCCCCGAGGCGCGGGTGACCCCGAGGCCCAGCAGGGTGACAAAGCAGATCGTGAGAAAGGATCCCGTGCCCGGCCCGAACACGCCGTCATAGAAGCCGATGGCAAAGCCGAAGGCGGGCACGGCCAGCGCGAACGGCAGCCTGGCGTGGCGGTCGGAATCGGAGAGCTTGGGGGCGAACAGGAAGTACAGCGCAATACCAATCAGCGCCACCGGCACGGCGACGTCGAGGAAACTGGTATCGACGCCCTTGACCACCATGGCGCCCAGCAGGCTCCCGGCAAAGGTGAGAGCAATGCCCGGCACCAGCGGCGGCAGGGCCACGTAGCCCCGGCGCCAGAAGGTCAGCGCGGCCATGGCCGTTCCCACCATGGACTGCATCTTGTTGGTGCCCAGCGCCGCCACTGGCGGCAGGCCGGCCCAGAGCAATGCAGGAATGGACAGCATCCCGCCGCCCCCCGCAATGGCATCGACAAACCCGGCCAGCATGCCGACGGCCGCCAGGGCGAGCAGAATCGTGGGGTCGAGCATGCTGGCTACTGGTCTCTCGCGGAATCGGCGGGGGGCGGCACGGCGATCCGGCGCTCGTAGATGGGGATGTTGATCATGGAGGACATGAATCCGCTCATCATCAGCTGGAAGCCGGTGACGAGGGCCGTCATCGCCAGGATCATGGCCCGCATGGTGGTGCCCGGATTGAGCGGGCCGAAGCCGCGCTCGGCCCATTCCCCCAGACCCCATACCAACCCGCCAAAGCCGGCAAACATCAGCAGGCACGCGCCCAGCAGCACACGCTCGAGCGTCAGCGATTCGAGCAGCCGGTCATAGGTGCCCGAGCGGGGGATGAAACCATAGCGGGACGCAAAGCGGCGGCCGATGATGGCGAAGGCAATGGCCTGCGCGCCCACCATCACGCACAGCGCTGCTACCAGGAAGGTGTGGACATCAAACACAACCCCGCCATAGCGCACGGGCCCGGGCAACAGGATCGCCCCGACGACAAGGCCAGCCCAGAGCAGGGCAATGCCGGGATAGAGAAACAGCCACCGCGGCGAAAACAGCAGCAGGAAGCGCAGGTGTCGCCAGCCATCGCGGAAAGAGCGAAGATGCGGCCGCCGGGACCGGCCATCCTTGCCGAGCGTGGTGGGTACTTCGCGCACGTCGAGCTGGGAGAGCGTGGACTTGACCACCATCTCGGAGGCGAATTCCATGCCGGTCGTGCGCAGGTTGAGGCCAAGTATGGCCGCGCGCGAGAAGCCGCGCAGACCGCAGTGGAAGTCGCGGATCGGCGTGCGGAAGAAGAGGCGGCCCAGGAAGCTCAGAACGGGATTGCCGATATAGCGGTGATGCCAGGGCATGGCACCGGGCGCGATGCCGCCGGCGAAGCGGTTGCCCATGACCAGGTCGGCCCCCGACCGCAATTGCTCGACGAAGGCGTCGAGGCGGGAGAAGTCGTAGCTGTCGTCGGCATCGCCCATGATGACATAGCGGCCTCGGGCGGCCTCGATACCGCCGGCCAGGGCCGCGCCGTAGCCGCGCTGGGACACCGGAACCACACGGGCGCCGCTGGCCAGGGCGATATCGCGGGAGCCGTCGGTGGAGCCGTTGTCGGCAATGACAACTTCGCCGGATATGCCGCTGCGTTCGAGAAAGCTCCGCGCCTTGGCAATGCAGGCCGCCAGCGTCTCCGCCTCGTTGAGGCAGGGCATCAGGATGGTCAGTTCCAATGGTTCAGCCAAGGACGATCCTCACGCCCATTCAATCTGGCGGCCTTGTGCCGTGAATCGCATGTCCGGGCAACCGGCGATCAATCGCCGCCGCCACCGCCGCCGCCATCGCCGCCGCCGTCCCCACTGCTGTCGCTGTGCGCAGGGCCGTCGGAACCGCTGCTCCCGTCCCGGCGGCGGCCGTGGCCGCGGATGATGGATGCGACGATGGCCACCGCAACGATCGCGATGAGCAGCGGAACGATGATTTCCATGGTCCCCTCCCCAGGGTCATCCGATCCGCCTCCCACGCGCAACCGGCATGATCACCTTCCCGCCAACTCCGCCGGCGCGCAAGCCCGCCGCGACACCTCTCCCCGCCTGTTCATCATTGGCCGGAATCAACGCCCAGGCGGTTGAACAGGGCCGTGACGCTGGCGCGGCGCGATTTGGTCCAGCCAGCACTCCGGCTGGCGAACAGGCAGGCCTGGCTGGCCAGCATGACGCCATCCTCCAGCACGCGCAGGCCGTTGGCGGCCAGGGTCGAGCCGGTCGTGGTAATATCCACCACGATGTCGGCGACGCCCGAGGCGGGCGCCGCCTCGGTCGCCCCAAGGCTTTCCACGATGCGGTACTCGGCAATGCCCGCCTTGGCCAGGTGCTGGCGGGTAATGGTGATGTATTTGGTGGCGATGCGCATCCAGCGGCCATGACGGCTGCGGAAGTCGGAGGCGACATCGGCCAGATCGTGCATGTGAGTCACGTCGATCCAGGCCTCGGGCACGGCGACGACGACATCGGCCTGGCCGAAGCCCAGTTCCGAGATCGTATCAACGCTGGCCGGCCCCTGTTCGCTGGTCTCGTGGATGAGATCCAGCCCGGTGACGCCCAGATCGATATTGCCGCGGATGAGCTCCCGCGCGATCTCGGAGGCGGGGAAGAAGCGCACGGTGACGTCGGGGATGCCCTCAATGGCCCCGAGATAGGAGCGGGCGCCCCCTGGACGGGTAATGATGAGCCCGCGGGCGGCAAACCAGTCGCGCGCCTGCTCTTCGAGGCGCCCCTTGGAGGGAACGGCCAATACGATACCGCTCATTGCGCGATCTCCCGTTCCAGACGGTCAACCCATACCGAACAGCCGGAGGCGGCGATGGGGGCGGTGGCGCCGAGGCGCTCGAGCAGGCGGTCATACTGGCCACCCGAGGCGAGGACGTCGCCTGATCGCCCGGTCATCTCGAAGACGATGCCGGTATAGTAATCGAGCCGTGGCGAGAAACTGGCATCGAAGCTGACGCGCGCCTCGCCCAGACCATTGAGGTGCCGCCGGATGGCGCGGATGGGCGCGCCCAGCATCAGCCGGTGCTCGGCCGCCAGCTTCTCCACCTGGGTCAAGGCCTGCAGGACCGGGCCGGAAATGGAAAGATAGTCGCGCAGCAGCTTGAGCGTGGCGCCGGGGACATGGGCGGCGTCCAGCGCCTGCTGCTCGAGATAGCGGTCGGCAATCTCCTCGGGCGTCCGCCCTTCGGACAGGCTGAGGCCGGCAGCCACCATCCTGGCGGTCACATCCTCAATCAGTTCCGCGCGGCTGGGCTGGGTGGCGCGCGGCGCATCGGGCGCAGCCTCCAGGCGGGTCAGCAGGCGATCGAGGGCCTCGGTGTGGCCGAAGCGATTGCGAATGCGCGGGCGCCAGGCCTCGGGCATGTCCGCCTGCACCAGCAGCGCCTCGAAAAGCCCCACGCCGCCGAGCCGGACATGCGGGGCAACGCCGTAGATGGAGAGGGCCGCCCGAGCGAAGGTCAGCACCTGGTCGAGCGCCACGTCGCCATCGGGCTGAGCCAGCAGTTCGATGCCGGCCTGGTCGAATTCGGCGGCGCCGGTCTCGCGCTGGCGGAAGATGGGACCGAGATAGGAAAAGGCCGCCGGCCGGCCCAGGCCGTTGGCGATATAGTCGGTGACGATGGGCAGCGTATATTCGGGCCTGAGACAGAATTCGGCGCCGGTGCTGTCGGTGGTCAGCAGCAGGCGGCGCCCGAATTCCTCACCGGCCAGATCGAAATAGGGCCCGGCGGGCAGCAATAGTGGCGGCGTGGCGCGCGTGGCGCCCTGGGCTTCCACCAGGGATTCGAGATGGGCGCGGCGGAGGGCGGTGCCGGTCATGGCCTGGCCTCGATCGACCGTCGCGTGACGTCCGATCTGGTCACGGCACCGGACGGCACCTCCCCCTTGATGGGGGAGGGTGTCGAGTGAGGCATCGTGGTCCGATCCCGTACCACATCCAGCCCCCCCACCGGGTCATTCCGGCGAAGGCCGGAATCCAGGCGCGACGCCGCCCCCGACCACGGCGTTCCGGGATATTGCCGGACATGGATCCCGGCCTGCGCCGGGATGACATCGAGGCTGGGGAGGGTGATGGGCATCATTGCTCGCTCAGCAATTTCTGGATCGCGGCGACCAGGTCGCCGCGCTGCACCTCGAACTGGCCGGGACGCGCAGCTTTCCATTCGGCATTGTCGGTGATGGCCTGCGCGGCCTGCTTGCCGGCGATCAGGTCCTTGACCTGGACGATGCCCTGCTCGCGCTCCTGACTGCCCTCGATGATGACGGCCGGGGAATTGCGCTTGTCGGCATAGGCGACCTGCTTGCCGAAATTCTTGGTGGAGCCCA
>CAMLOA010000139.1 GCA_946481445.1 uncultured Devosia sp.
GCTAGATGCGCGCATTGGATCACCACTCGGGGGGCGTTGTCCCCCCCCATGGCATCCACAGATATTGTTATTGTATCGGTCATTTCAACCCGATAATCGCCATGAGGCAGGGCAATCGCCAACATATCCCATCACCGAGTCGGTGCAAGCCCGGTCGGTCGCCGGACACTCAATCCTCGCTGGGCCGCTTCAGCCGGGCGAGCCCGGCAAAGGGCCCGGACTCCTCCACACCGGTATCGATGCCCAGCGCCTCGAGACTTTCTCCAGGCAGCCGTGGATAGGGGTCAATGGCCAAGGCCAGTACCTCGACCAGAAGCGAACTGAGATTGACTTCAGGCCCATCGATCTGATCCGGAAAGTCCTCATCCTCCAGGTCGACGAAGACTTCTGCGCCCGGGCCGGGCTTGTTACCCGCAGACTGTGGCAGGAATATTCGGTCAACGGGTTCGTCTATTTCCTGCGTCACGGGCTCGAAGGTAACGACGGACGGCTGCACGACGCGGGCATGCAAGCGCCCCAGAGCTCGAATGCCTCCGCGGAAGGGCGTGACTGTAACCTGCGCCTCGAACAGGTCGACTGCAGAGAGCTTCAGCGACTCGGCAAGAGCTGTGCGGGTCGCCTCATCGAGAGAAACAACCACCTCGCGTCCGCCGGCAGGCAGCCTGTCGATTCGAACAACGGCATCAAAGAGCGGCAGGTCCGTCACGCGGCGGCCTCAAATCGGAGCGTGCCGCCGGTGATGGACTGCCCCGGCTGATCGTCAAGCACGGCGCTCTCGGCAAACAGGTAGTCGGCCAGGGCCGCAACATGCGGCCCGTCACCGCCATCGAAGATGTTCCGCGACAGGACGGCGCGCAGCGCGGCACGATCCCCGCGATCCATGGCCTCATTCATGGCCGCCAGCAGGCCAAAGAAGAGGTTGCCCATCTTCTGTATTCTCTTGGGCACCCCAAGATCGCCAACGCCCATTTCGCGCAAGGAACGATCCATGTCCTTGAAGAACAGGTCGAACACCGCCTGGCCAAACTCCTTCTGGCCGGCGTCTCCACGCAGGCGGCGGAACAGCAGGGCCAGGTGCAGGCTGATCATGTCGAAGCGGCCAGTCACCGTGTCGGGCACCTGCCACTCGGCGTAGAACCGGGGCTGCCGGGATTGCGCCACAATGGCCCGATAGACGGCAAAAACCGGTTCGGTATCGGTCGGCTTGCGGAACAGGTTGAAGATCATGGGGTTGCACTCAGTATCGTGATTGCCTAACACCCGGGGCAGCGGCCCGCCGGGCCATTGCCAGCTTGCCAGAAGGCCGGGTTGGCAGCTACACATTCCGGCGGCTATGAAGGCCGCCACTTCGTTGTCGTGCCTATAGTCGAGAGCCATCGGGAAAGTCAAATTCATGCCCCTGCGTCTTGTCTCCGGTTCCATTGCGCCGATCGCCGCGGCCCTGCTCGTGTCGGTGACGCTGGCTGCATGCACCAGCAGCACATCGCTGGTGACCGCGCGGACACAGGGTTACGAAATCTCCGAAAGCGCCATGGCTCAAGTGCGGCCCGGCCAAAGCCAGCAACTGGTCACCCTGGTGCTGGGCTCCCCCCAGTCGACCAACTCGTTTGGTGACCAGACCGCGTGGTACTATGTCGAGACCAAGGTCCGGCAAACGTCCTTCGGCATGACGATGGTCGACTCGCGCACCGTGCTCGCCGTGTATTTCGACAAGAACAAAAAGGTCCTGGACAAGGCCGTCTACTCTCTCAAGGACGGCAAGACGGTGACGATCGAAAGCCGCCGCACGCCCTCGTTCGGCGAAGACCGCACGTTCATCGACCAGATCCTGCAGTCCTTCGGCGGCTAACCGCGCTGATCATCGAACGAGCAAGGCCCCGGTTTCCGGGGCCTTGTGTTGTCATGCGTCGTCGGAGAGACTGGCGCCGGCGTCGCGGGCAATACTGTCCAAGGCCGCGTTGACGAGGCCGCTGGCATCGTCTTCGTAGAAGGCCTTAGCGACGTCGACATATTCGGTTATGACGACCCTTGGCGGGATGTCCTTGCGGCGGATCAGTTCGAAGGCGGCAGCCCGCAATATTGCGCGCAACGTGGCATCGATGCGCTCCACAGGCCAGTTTTCGGCCAGGGCACGATCAACCGCCGGGTCGATCGCCAGCTGATGCTTGGCGACTCCGGACACGATCTGGCGGAAAAAGTCGGAATCGGCCGGCAGGTACTGCTCGCCTTCCACCTCGCGGCCCAGGTGGAACGCGCCGAACTGCGCCAGCGTATCCTCCAGCGTCGCGCGCCCGACATCCATCTGATAGAGCGCCTGTACGGCCGCCAGGCGCGCAGCGCCGCGCTGATTGGCCGGGCGCTCGGCTTTGGGGTCACGTTTTGGGGCTGTGGCCATTGCGGTCTCCAGTGCCGGGGCAAGCCCGGCCATGCATGTTCAATATCGTTTGGCGGAACGGGGCGAAAGGGGTAACGGCACCTAGGCCGGGCGCTCGAAGACGCGCAGAGAACCGGACGCCTCAACCTCGACGAGCCCGGCGCCTGCCTGCATGATGGGCGCCTTCCCGTCGGCGATGACGATGCGATCAACCACGCCTAGTTCGAGCAACTGGTCGACCAAGCGTGGGCCGGCTTCGACCACCACCTGCTGCACGCCGCGCCGCGCCAGTTCCGCAAGGGCAGCGGCCAAATCGGGACGGCCATGCTCGCCGGCGACCCGAATGACATCGACCGATGCGGGAACGGTGACGGGCGCGTGAGTTTCCGCAACGACCGCCGTGCGGTAGCCGCTGAACCGCGACACCAGGCCGAGAGAGCGATCGGCACCCGTCACTCCAGACAGAACAATGCGCATGGGCGTCCGGCTGGCGAGCCCCGACGTGTGGATAATGGGGTCCAAACCGTTCCGCGCAGAGCCCGCGTCGATCAGAATGGCGTCCGCGCGGGCACGGAGCGTGTCGCGAAGTGCCGCACTCCTGTCGTCGCCAAAGGCACCGACAAGCACGGTGAGATAGGGTCGGCCGGCCGTATGGCGCAGGATGTGCCCCGCGTGGTGCGCTCTTGACGGCACATGCTCGGCAACAGCGACCTCGATGCCGGCACTCTCCAGGCGGGCGACGCCAAGTCCGGCCGTCCGAGGGTCAGCATCGAGTGTGCCGATCACCACACGCATGACGCCGGAGCGGATAATCGCCTCGGTACAAGGGGGAGAACGGCCCCAGTGGGAGCATGGCTCCAACGTGGCAAAGAGTGTCCGCCCTGCCGCCTCGAAGCCAGCATTTTCAAGCACTTGTGCAACGGCATGCGGACGGCCGCGTCGCGCCGTCACCGCGCGCGCGAGCAACCTGTTCCGTTCGGCGTCAATCACGAGCGCCGCAACAGCCGGGTTCTCCCCGGTGGTACCGGAAAACGGACTTGCGAAGCGGACAGCGGCATCCAGCCAGCGCAGGTCATCAGAACCGATGGCGCTCAATCGTCTTCACGGAGCGTAGCGCCCTGCCCTTCGGCCAGTTCGGCAAGAAAGTTGCGGAAGTCGTCGGCCGCCGAGAAGTTCTTGTAGACGCTGGCAAAGCGAACGAATGCCACGTCGTCCAGGCCCTTGAGGCCGTCCATCACATACTCGCCGATCTGGTCCGAGGTAACTTCGACATCACCCAGGCTCTCAAGCTGACGGACAATGCCTGAAATCATGCGTTCGATACGATCGGGTTCCACGGAGCGCTTGCGCAGCGCAGTGTACACCGACCGAGCCAGCTTTTCCCGGTCGAAGGGAACCTTGCGGCCGCTCTTCTTCACCACGGTGAGGTCGCGCAACTGCACGCGCTCGAAGGTGGTGAAGCGGCCGCCGCAGCCATTGCAGACACGGCGGCGGCGGATAGCGCCCGAATCTTCGGTCGGGCGGCTATCCTTCACCTGCGTGTCGTCATTGCCACAATAGGGACAGCGCATTGTTGGCGTTGACCTCGTTACTGGCCGTAGATGGGGAACCGGTCGGTCAAGGCCTTCACCTTGGCCCGCACGTCGCGTTCGACGGCCCCGTTATTGTCGTCGCCATTGGCCTTGAGCCCATCGAGCACCTCGATGATGAGCTCACCGATCAACTGGAACTCCGCTTCAGCGAAGCCGCGCGAGGTGCCGGCGGGCGTCCCCAGGCGAACACCCGAGGTAATGGCCGGCTTTTCCGGATCGAACGGCACGCCGTTCTTGTTGCAAGTGATGTGCGCGCGGCCCAGGGCAGTCTCGGTCGCCTTGCCAGTAAGACCCTTCGGGCGCAGATCGACCAGCATCAGGTGATTGTCCGTTCCGCCGGACACGATGTCCACGCCACCTTTCACCAGAGTCTCGGCCAGCACCTTGGCGTTGGCGACGACTTGACGGGCATAGGACTTGAACTCGGGCGAGAGCGCTTCCTTGAAAGCCACCGCCTTGGCGGCAATCACGTGCATCAGGGGGCCACCCTGGATACCCGGGAAGATGGCCGAGTTGACCTTCTTGGCGATTTCCTCGTCATTGGTGAGGATCAGGCCGCCACGCGGGCCGCGCAGGGTCTTGTGCGTGGTGGTGGAAGCGACATGGGCGTACGGGAACGGGCTGGGATAGACACCTCCAGCCACCAGCCCGGCAACGTGGGCCATGTCCACGAAGAGGATGGCGCCCACTTCATCGGCAATAGCGCGGAACTCTGCCCAATCCATCACACGCGAATAGGCCGAGAAGCCGGCCACGATCATCTTGGGCTTGTGCTCGCGGGCAAGCTGGCGCACCTGGTCCATGTCGACGCGGCCATCCTGCTTGCGCAGACCATATTGAATGGCGTTGAACCACTTCCCGGACTGATTGGGCTTGGCGCCGTGGGTAAGGTGTCCGCCGGCGTCGAGGGACATGCCCAGGATCGTATCGCCGGGCTGGATGAGGGCCTGGTACACGCCCTGATTTGCCTGTGACCCCGAATTGGGCTGCACATTGGCAAAGCCGACACCGAACAGTTGCTTGGCGCGCTCGATGGCCAGCGTCTCTGCGACATCGACGAACTGGCAGCCGCCATAGTAACGGCGGCCCGGATAGCCTTCGGCATATTTGTTGGTCAGGACAGAGCCCTGCGCCTCAAGGACAGCTTGCGAAACGATGTTTTCCGAGGCGATGAGCTCGATCTCGTTCTGTTGCCTGGCGAGTTCGTCGCGGATGGCCTGGGCCAGCTCCGGGTCGGTCTGGGCAACGGAGTTGGAGAAGAAATGCGGGAACAGCGGCAGTGAGGTGGCGGCGCTCATTGAACAAATACCTCGCAAGGGACGAAACAGACCGACGGTGCGGCCGCTGTATCATGGCGCGAAGGCCGATTCCAAGGCCGGGGACGGTTGAACGGGTTGAGTTGGATTAGATCCATGGGGCTCCCCTAGGTTGCGTGTGGGTGCCCAGGCGAGCGGCTCTCTCAGGTTCGCGTTCCCCGATGGTTCCCCATCTCTTCTCGCCAGTCGCGCGAACAGCCCATGTTATGCCGCAGAACCACCGGCAGTGGAAGAGGCTTCGAGCAAGGTTAGGCGTACTTGGTTGGGGGTCTCGGCACCGGCGGAGCTGTCTCGGCCAGCTTTCTTCGCAGCTTCGCCAAGGCCAGCTGCTGCATCTGGTGCCGTGTCGCGGTAACGGGCGCGATGACAATGACTTCAACGGCCGTCGCGGCATCTACCGCCGCAACGCGCATCTGCTGCCCGACCTGCACGAACTCGAAATAGACTTCGCCCTCAGCCATGCAGGGAGGCTAGCCGATTCTCTGCCGTAAGCAGAAATGCTGCCCCACGGCAGGCCGGCATTACGCCTCGAAGGTGACCTTGCCCTGGGCGTCGAACTCGTAAACGTCGTCGCGGAAGCTCACCGTGCCCTGCCGGTTCGCCCAGGCAGTGATGTAGGTAGTGTGGATCGGCACCTTGGCTTGCACGTCGACGTCGAGACGCTGCAAGGACGCGAAAGTCGCGTCGACCTTGGCCTGGTCCCAGTCACCATTGTCGCGCAGCAGCCAGTTCACCAGTTGGTTGACGCCATCGACGCGGACGCAGCCGGACGAATGGAAA
>CAMLOA010000140.1 GCA_946481445.1 uncultured Devosia sp.
CCTGCCGCGCTCGATCGCCAGCTTCGAGGCTTTCGAGAACGCCATGAGCCTCGACATCGCCATGGGCGGCTCGACCAATACCGTGCTGCATATCCTGGCGGCGGCCCATGAAGGCGGGGTCGATTTCACCATGGACGATATCGATCGCCTCAGCCGCAAGGTGCCGGTGCTCTCCAAGGTCGCGCCGGCCAAGCAGGACGTGCATATGGAAGACGTGCACCGCGCCGGCGGCATCATGGCCATTCTCGGCCAGCTCGACCGCGCCGGCCTCATCAACCGCGCCGAACCCACCATTCATTCGGCCACGATGGGCGATGCGCTCGACAAGTGGGATATCTCGCGCACCAATTCGGACAGTGTGCGCCAGTTCTTCATGGCCGCGCCCGGCGGCGTGCGCACCACGCAGGCTTTCAGCCAGTCCAACCGCTGGGCCGAACTGGATCTCGACCGCCAGAACGGCGTGATCCGCTCGGCCGAAAGCCCCTTCTCCAAGGATGGTGGCCTGGCCGTGCTCAAGGGCAATATCGCGCTCGACGGCTGCATCGTGAAGACGGCCGGCGTGGACGAGTCCATCCTCAAGTTCACCGGCCCGGCCCGCGTGTTCGAAAGCCAGGATGCGACCGTCAAGGCCATTCTCTCCAACGAGATCAAGCCCGGCGACGTCGTGGTCATCCGCTATGAAGGCCCCAAGGGCGGCCCCGGCATGCAGGAAATGCTCTATCCCACGAGCTACCTCAAGTCGAAGGGCCTGGGCAAAGCCTGCGCGCTGCTGACCGATGGGCGTTTTTCGGGCGGCACCTCGGGCCTCTCCATCGGCCATGCCTCGCCGGAAGCCGCCGAAGGCGGCGCCATAGGTCTCGTGCGTGAGGGTGACACGATCGAGATCGATATCCCCAACCGCACCGTCAATGTGCTGGTTTCCGACGCGGAGCTGGCGAGGCGTCGCGCCGAGCAGGACGCAAAGGGCTGGAAGCCGGAGCACCCGCGCAAGCGCAAGGTGACGACAGCACTCAAGGCCTATGCGGCCCTGGTGACCTCCGCCGCCAAGGGCGCGGTGCGCGACACGGCCGCCATCGACAAGCTCTGGCACTGATCCTCACCCTCGGGCTTGACCCGAGGGGCTGCCGCCTGCGGCAGTGCATCATTGCGACAATCGCGTGACAAGCCCGGCTCGTGGTGCTAGTACCCGCGCAGCCATCCAGCGGCCTGCCAAGGCCTGCTGGGCTGGTCAGGCTCGATAGCGGGGATTCCACCCTCCCTATCGGGCCGACCCTGATCCCCAAAAAAGAAGCGATCTCAGGCGATGCCCAGTTCGGCACGCAGCTTCCTGGTGAGCCCCGCGGCCACCAGGGCATGCGAGCGGCCGATATAGGCGATGAGATCGTCCTCGGTGAGCGGCGAGCCCTGCTGCACCGACACCCATTGCCGCTTGGCGAAATAGGCCGCCTGCCCCACGCCATCGAGCGCGGCCAGGATATCGAAACTGGCTTCGCCGCATTTGAAGACCAGCCGCAGCGGCGCGTGGTCGGACAACAGGCAGAACACTTTGCCACCCACCTTGGCGATGCGGGCATCCCATTGGTCCACCAGGGTGACGCCAGGCATGGCCCCGACCAGGCGGTCGTAGCCGGCGCGATCATAGAGGCTCAATTGTGCTCCTCGGGCAGGTCGGGCAAAGGCATGAAATCGACGCCGTCCTCGAGCAGCCCCGCCACCTCGTCGCGCGTCGCTTCGCCATAGATGCCGCGTGCTTCAGCTTCCTCGAAATGGATCTTGCGGGCCTCTTCGGCGAACCTGTCGCCGACATAGTCGGCCTCGCTGGTGACCTTGTGCCGCAACGCCCTGAGCATTTCCCGCATCCGGGTGGCCTCGGGATGCCCCGAGCTCAGCGAGACCCGGTCCTGGTCGGTGCGGGCCACCGACGGCGCCATGGGTGCCTTGGTCACCGTGGGATCGCCGCAGACGGCACAGGTCACGATGCCGCGCGCCTGCTGCTGGTCGAAGGCGGCAGCGCTCTTGAACCACGCGTCGTACTGGTGCCCCTTGGAGCAATGGAGTGAATACTGGATCACGGCGAATTCTCTTGGGCCTACAGGCAGGTCCGGTCTGGTTGGTCAGGATATAGGCCGGAGCCCTATGGCTGCAACGCCCCGGGCGCGGCAAAATCGCGCGCATTGGCCAGCGCCGGAATGCGCGCGCGGGCATCGGCCACCGCCTCCGGGGTGATCTCGGCCACAAGCACGCCCGGTTCGTCATGGTCGAACTCGGCCACGATCCGGCCCCAGGGATCGATGATCAGCGAACGGCCATAGGTCGCCCGCCCATTGGGATGGGTCCCGCCCTGCGCGGCGGCGATCACATAGGACCCCGTCTCGATGGCTCGCGCCCGCAGCAGCACATGCCAATGCGCCTGACCGGTGGGCACGGTGAAGGCCGCCGGCACCGCCAAAAGGGTGGCCCCGGCATTGGCCAGGGCGTTGAAGAGCCGGGGGAAGCGCATGTCGTAGCAGATCGACATGCCCAGCGTGAACGCGCCCAGCGGCGCCGTCACCGCCGCCTCGCCGCCTTTGTAGGTGGCGCTTTCCCGATAGGCGTCGAGCCCGGCTATATCGGCATCGAACAGGTGGATCTTGTCATAGGTTGCGGCAATGGCCCCGTCCGGCCCGAACAGCACGGAGCGGTTGGCAAAGCGCCCGTCGGGCAGCGGCACGGCCAAAGACCCGATATGGATATGCATGCCGTATTCGCGGGCCATTTCGCCAACCCGCGCGAGTTGTGCGTGTCCTTCGAAGGGCGCGGCCACGCTGCGCAGCTGATCGCGATTCTCCGGGAAGATCATGGTGACTTCCGGGGTCAGCGCGTAGGCGGCGCCCGCCGCCGCGGCCTGGGCCAGCAGCGGCTCGAGCGCGGCCAGGTTGGCATCGGGGTCGAGCCCGGACCGCATCTGGATGGCGGCAATCTTCATCGTGCCCGCAGACCTCTTCTTGGCACCACCGCGTGCAGGCGCCTACTGGGCCAGCAGCGGATCGAGCGCGCCGCGCCGGTCGAGGGCGGCCATGTCGTCATAGCCGCCCACATGGGTGTCGCCGATGAAAATCTGCGGCACGGTGCGACGGCCATGAGCCCGGTGGGTCATGGCTTCGCGCAACTGCGGGTCGAGCACGGAAATCTCGGTATAGTCGACGCCCTTGTCGGCCAGCAGCGACTTGGCGGCATGGCAGTAGGGGCAGGTCGGGGTGGTGTAGATCTCGATCTTGGCCAAGGGGTTACCTCCTCAGGGAGAACGGGGCTTTGCCCTCTTATATGGGTAAGTCCGCGCCGATGACAACGCGGGCAAAGGTCAGCACGTCAACGCTCTCCACCCCGCCGCGCAGCAGGGTCCGCGTCACCGCCTTGGCGGTGGCGCCGGTCGTATAGACATCATCGACCAGAACCACCCGCCGCCCGCCGGCACGGGCGAGACCCTGGGGGTGAACGGCGAAGGCACCCTGCACGTTGCGCTGCCGCCCATCGCCGCTGAGCCCCACCTGCTGGCGGGTGCGCCGGCGGCGGCCGACCACGTCATGCGCCACCGGCAGGCCGGTCAGCCGGCCCAGCATGCGGGCCAGTTCCGCCGACTGGTTGTAGCGCCGCTCGCGCTGGCGCGCCGGATGCAGCGGCACGGGCACCAGCAGGGCATCGCCGCCCAGGATGTCGTGCCCGGCCCCGGCCATCAGCCGGGCACAGAACCGGGCCAGTTCGGGCCGGTCGCCATATTTGAGGCGGCCGACCAGCGTGCCGGCCATGTCGTTGTAGACCACCGCCGCCCGCGCCCGGGCAAAGGGGGGCGGGTCGGCCAGCGCCTCGGCGGAGCGCGTTTCGGGCCCCAGGCTGACCTCGAAGGGCAGGCCCAGCACCGGGCAGAAGGGCGCGGTGATCGGACGCAAGCCTTTGAAACAATTGGCAAAAATCGTATCAGGCGACCCGGTCGCCGCATCGCAAGCAAGGCAGGTGGGCGGATAGAGCAGGTCGAGCACGCCCCGCCCCAGCCCACCCAGGCGATGGGTCAGTCGGCGGGGCCAGGCAGGCGCTTTGACATTGGCTTCGGGGCTCTCCATAAGGCCCATAGTGCCATGCCCGCAACCGGCCGCAAGACAGCAATGAGCCAGCCGCCCGCCATCTTCGACACCGAACTGATCGGCGCCAACCTCAGGCGGCGCCGGGGAACGGGCGATTTCGTCACCCGCCTGGTCTTGGACGATCTGAACGATCGCCTGGGCACGCTGGTGCGCGATTTTCCGCGCGCCATGATCATCGGGCCCGATCCGGACCTTTTGCCGGCGGCGGCGCAGACGGCCAAGGGAGCGGTTGCCTTCGAGCGCTACGCAGCATTTGCAGGCGATGATGACATACCCGCCGCGGCCGGGGACAACTACAACCTCATCGTCTCGGTGCTGCACCTGCAGGCGATCAACGACGTCCCCGGCTACCTGGCCCGCCTGCGGGCGAAGCTGGCGCCCGACGGCCTGCTGCTGATCGCCGCCCTGGGCGGCGACACGCTGAGCGAATTGCGGGAGGCCTTTCTCGCGGCCGACGCGCTGGTCTTCGGCGGCGCCTCGGCGCGCGTGGCGCCGATGATCCAGGTGCGCGATGCCGGCGGGCTGCTGCAACGCGCCGGGCTGGCCCTGCCGGTGGCCGATGTCGAAACCCACATCGTGCGCTATGCGACGCCCTTCGCGCTGATGGCCGAACTCAAGGCCATGGGGGCCGCCAATCCGCTGCTGGACCGGCCCCGGCGTCTCGCCACGCCGGCCCTGCTGACAGCCGCGGCCAATGCCTATATGGCGCGCGACGGGGACCCGGACGGGCGTGTGCGCGCGACGCTGGACGTGGTCTGGCTTTCCGGCTGGGCCCCGCATGAAAGCCAGCAGCAGCCGCTCAGGCCCGGCAGCGCCAGGATGAACCTGAAGGACGTGCTGGGGCGCAGGCAGGACAAGCCATGACACTGACCGTATGGGGCCGCAAGACATCGGCGAACGTGCAGCCGCTGATGTGGTGCATCGGCGAACTGGGCCTGGCCCATGCGCGCCATGATGTCGGGCACATCTATGGCGGCAATGACACGCCGCAATTCCTGGCGATGAACCCCAACGGCACCGTGCCGGTGATCCGCGACGGCGACAACCCGCCGCTGTGGGAGACCGGCGCCATCCTGCGCTACCTTGCCGGCCGCTACGGGTCGGCGCCGTTTTGGCCCGCCGAACCCGTGGCCCGGTCGGCTGTCGACATGTGGGCCGAATGGGCCAAGATCAATGTGACGCTGGCCTTTACCGGCCCGGTCTTCTGGCGCGTGGTGCGCACGGCCCCATCCCGGCAGGATGCCGCCGCCATCGCCCAGGCGCTGGCCAAGCTCAATGCCATCCTGGCCATAGCCGAAGCCCGGCTGGCCGACCGCGCCTACCTCGCCGGCGACGACTTCACCCTGGCCGATATCCAGTTCGGCCATGTGCTTTTCCGCTATTTCGACATCGACATCGCCCGGCCGGCCTGGCCCGCAATCGAGCGCTATTATGGCGCCCTGACGCAGCGGCCGGCCTATGCCGAGCATGTCATGGTGTCCTATGAAGAACTGCGCGTAACGGACTGAACGGGACGCTGCTCATGGACCTGCCGGCGGGCCATATCCTCATCCTTTCCGGTCCGCCCGGCTCGGGCAAGACCACGACGGCCGCTGCGCTGGCGCACCGGCCCGGCGGGCCCAAGGTGCACCTTCATACCGACGACTACTGGGGCAATATCAAGCATGGGCTGATCGCGCCCTGGCTGCCCGAATCGGACGGGCAGAACCGCATGATCGCCAGCATTGCCGCCAGCGTGGCCGGGCAATATGCGCGGCACGGCTATTTCGTGGCTGCAGACGGCGTGGTGCGGCCCTGGTGGCTGCCCTGGTTCGCCGACCTGGGCGTGCCGGTGCATTACGTGGTGCTGCGGCCCAGCATGGACGAGGCGGTGGCGCGCTGCCTGGCGCGCGGCGGCGACAGCCTCACCGACCCGGTGGTGGTGGCCGACCTGCAT
>CAMLOA010000141.1 GCA_946481445.1 uncultured Devosia sp.
CGACTTCGGCGCGGCGATCACGGCGGAGGTCGGCCTCGATCATCATGCGGGTGACGGCGCTGGTGGACAGGCGCTCGTCCCAGAAGGCTATGGGCAGGCTGACCTTCTGGGCCAGGTTGCGGGCAAAGGCGCGGGTCGACTGCACCCGCGGCCCCTCCGAACCATCCATGTTGAGCGGCAAGCCCAGGATGATGGCGGCGATCTGGTTTTCGGCGATCAACGCGATGATGCGCTCGGCATCCTGGGTGAACTTGGTGCGCTTGATGGTTTCGAGCGGGGTGGCCGAATAACGCATGCCGTCGGAAATGGCGACGCCGATGGTCCTGGTGCCCAGATCGAGCCCCATGATGCGGCCGGCCGGCGGGATGGCGGCCAACGGATCATCGGGCAATTCGGTTGGCATGGGGGCAATCCGGGTATAGCTCTGTGCCCGGTTTCATAGGGGGACGAGTCTTCCATGTCGAGCACCAATGCCGCGCCCGCCCATGTTGCAATCATCGGCGCAGGCCCCGCGGGCGCGCTGACCGCCTACCTGCTGGCGCGAATGGGCATCCGGGTGACGCTGATCGAGCGGCACACCGATTTCGCGCGCGAGTTCCGCGGCGAGGGCATGACGCCCGGCGGCATGGCGGCCATAAGGCAGGCCGGATTGTGGGACGCGTTCGAGGCCCTGCCATCCGAGCCCATCCTGACCATGCAGATGTTCGCCCGCGGCCGGCGCTTCCTCAACCTGGACATGCGCAAGGTGCTGCCGGAGAACGCGCAGCTCATCCGGTTGATCGCACAGCCGAACCTGCTGGAAATGCTGGCAGCCAAGGCTGCGGCCTTTGGCGGGTTCACGCTGCTGCGGGGCACCGTGGTCCGTGACCTGCTGGTTACCGATGGACGGGTGACCGGCCTGCGGCTTGGCGGGGAAGGCGGGGATACCGACCTGACGGTGGACTTTGTGGTGGCGGCGGATGGCCGCTATTCGGTGGCCCGCAAGCGGCTTGGGCTGGAGCTGGTGGGCCAGACGCAGGAATTCGACGTGGTGTGGTGCAGGGCGCCGCGCGCGGAGCCCGTGCAGCCCGGGGAAGCCTATAGCTTCCTGCTCGACGACTATTTCGGGCTGGCATTCCCGGCGGAGGACGGCCACGTCCAGATCGGGCGGATCATCGCCAAGGGCAGCTATCGGGCGTTCCGGGGGCAGGACGGGGACGAGTGGAAAGACCACCTCGCCTCGGTGCTGCCGCCGCCCCTGGCTGCCATGTTCGCCAAGGTGCGGGACAGAACCAGCGACCCCTTCCTGCTCGACGTGGTCTGCGGCATGCTGCCGAACTGGTCCGTACCCGGACTGGTGCTGATCGGCGACGCCGCGCATCCGATGTCACCGGTGGGCGCCCAGGGCATCAACATCGCGCTGCGCGATGCCATCGTGCTGGCGAACCAGCTGGGGCCACGCCTGCTTGAGGGCGCCGGACCGGCCGCGCTCGACGCTGCCGCAGGCGCCTTCGAGGCGGAGCGCAGGCCAGAGGTGACCAAGATCCAGGCCCAGCAGAATGACGCCACGAAGCGGCTGGGCCGGATGCAGACTATGGCGCCGTTCCTGCGGCTGATTCCATCCGGCCTGCTGGCGGGACTGGGGCGGTTCCTGCTGAGCCGGTCGTCAATCCGGCGGTTCATCGAAGGCGCGTCGCGTATCGAACTGACCTTCAAGCCGGGAGACGGCAAGCAATGAAGGTCACCTGGTTCGGCGGCAGTACGCTGAGAATTCATATCGGCGGCCAGATCGTGGTGGTGGACGCCGCGACGGCGCCGGATGGAATCGACCGGCAGGAACTGACCGGTGGCGCGGACATGATCACGTCGCTTAACGGTAACGCAGAGGTTGCCGATGGCGCCACGTGGAAACCGCGGCCGGCCCGCCGCCTGCTCGACGAGGACGAGGCACCGCGGCCGGTACAGGCCTGGGCCCTGGGCGCGGGCGCGCTGTTGCTCGACGCCGATGGCGAGCCCCCTCTGCTGGTGGTGGCGGGAGAGGTTCCCGAGATCGGGCGCTGGGCGGAGCGGGCCGTGGTGCTGGTTGGGGGCGGGAACCTGGCAGAGCGGGCGGATGCCATCCTGACCGCGGTGGCGCCGCGCCTGCTGGCGCTGGCGGGCAGCGATGCGGAGCTGGCCAAGGTCTCGGGGCGGCTCGACGGCACGGGCCTCATGGCGCTGGAGCGCGGCATGGCCCTGGAAGCCTGATCCGTCGCATAAGCCATTTTCATTGTCTTTTTGACCGGGCCGTTGCTAATAACGCCGGCAATACGCATCACTTGCTTTGGAGTTCCCATGTCCGTCGACGCTGCAACCGTCAAGCGCATCGGCCGTCTCGCCCGTATCCGCATCGAGGAAGAGGAAGTCGCCGGCTACCAGAGCGAGCTCAACGCCATCCTCGGCTTTGTGGAACAGCTTGGCGAAGTCAATGTCGACGGCGTCGAGCCGATGACGTCGGTCACCCCCATGACCCTCCGCCGCCGCGACGACGCGATCACCGATGGCGGCTATCCGGAAAAGATCGTCAGCAATGCACCGCTGACCGAAGACAATTTCTTCATGGTCCCCAAGGTCGTCGAGTAGGAAGCCGCGATGAGCGTCACGATCGCGATCGAAACCCCGCTCCAGGACGACGTGCGCAGGCTCGTCGACAAGCTCAACGCGCACCTGCTGCCCCTCTCGCCCATCGAGTTTCAGTTCAAGATGACCGTGGAACAGATGGCCGGCAGCGACACGACCCTGTCCGTGGCCCGCGACGAGAGCGGCCAGGCCGTGGGCATGGGGGCGCTCAAGGTGCATTCGGCGGAGCTTGGCGAGGTCAAGCGCATGTTCACCGACCCCGAAATCCGGGGCAAGCGCGTCGGTTCGGCGCTGCTCGAGGCCATTGTGGGCCTTGCGCGCGAACGGGGGTTGTCGGCGCTGATGCTGGAGACCGGCACCGGTCCCGGCATGGCCGAAGCGCACCGGCTCTATACTCGCAGCGGTTTTGTGGTGCGCGGACCTTTCCTCGACTATCCTGACAGCGAATGGTCGGCCTTCTTCGAGCTGCCGCTCAAGGTGGAGGCCCACACATGAGATTGGTGCTTGCAGTTGCCCTGCTGGCCGGCATGACCGGCGCCGCCATGGCTCAGGAAGACCTCAGGATCGACCAGAGCAAGCTCTATGTCTCCGACCCGGCTGCCTGCCGGGCGCTGGAAGAGCAGGGGGTCGACGCCTGGATGGAGATGGACTTCCTGACGCTCAGCTTCGAGCGCGGTATCCAATCGATGGAATTCCACTGCAACTTCTACGACGTGAAGGGCAGGAAGGGCGGCAACCACCTGTTCATCGATGCCATCTGCGAGCTGCCTGGCGAAATCTACCCGGACATCCTGGCGGTAACGCCGTGGAGCGAGACCGAAATACAGGTCGTGTCCAATGCGGACATCACCCTGGCCATGAGCGGCGCCATGGAAGGCGCGGTTCCGGCCGAGACCGAAGAGCCTGTCGTGCCCGGCGCGACCATCTATACCCGCTGCGACAATCTGAGCGAGATACCTGTTGACTGACCTGACCAAACTGAGCCTGGCCGATGCCCGCAAGGGCCTGACGTCCAAGAGCTTCACCTCGACCGAACTGACCGGCGCCTATCTCAAGGCGATCGAGGAGGCCAACCCCAAGCTCAACGCCTATGTGGCGGTGACGCCCGAACAGGCGCTCGACATGGCCAAGGCCAGCGACGAAAAACTGGCCAAGGGGCAGGGCGGGGCGCTGGAAGGCATTCCGCTGGGCATCAAGGACCTGTTCGGCACCAGGGGCGTTCATACCCAGGCGGCCAGCCACATCCTCGATGGCTTCAAGCCCGAATACGAGTCGACCGTCACGGCCAATCTCTGGCGCGATGGCGCGGTGATGCTGGGCAAGCTGAACATGGACGAGTTCGCCATGGGCTCGTCGAACGAGACCAGCTATTACGGCCCGGTGGTGAGCCCCTTCCGCGCGGAGGGCAGCAACATGAACCTGGTGCCGGGCGGCTCGTCGGGTGGGTCGGCGGCCGCCGTGTCCGCATGGCTCTGCGCCGGCGCGACGGCGACCGACACGGGCGGTTCGATTCGCCAGCCGGCGGCCTTTACCGGCACAGTGGGCATCAAGCCGACCTATGGCCGCTGCTCGCGCTGGGGTGTCGTGGCCTTCGCCTCCTCGCTGGACCAGGCCGGGCCGATCGCCCGGACCGTGGAAGATGCCGCGCTGATGATGACGTCGATGAGCGGGTTCGACCCCAAGGACTCCACCAGCGTGGACATCCCGGTCCCCGATTTTGCCGCGGCCGTGGAGCGCGGGGTCAAGGGACTGACCATCGGCGTTCCAAAGGAATACCGCATGGACGGCATGCCGGCCGAGATCGAGAAGCTGTGGCACCAGGGCCTAGAATGGCTCAAGGCCGAAGGCGCGACCGTCAAGGACATCTCTCTGCCGCACACCAAATATGCCCTGCCGGCCTACTATATCGTGGCCCCGGCCGAGGCATCGTCGAACCTGGCGCGCTATGACGGGGTCAAGTATGGCCTGCGCGTGACCGGCAAGGACATCACCGACATGTATGAGCTGACCCGCGCCGCCGGGTTCGGCCGCGAGGTGAAGCGCCGCATCATGATCGGCACCTACGTGCTCAGCGCCGGCTATTTCGACGCCTATTATGTCAAGGCGCAGAAGGTGCGGACGCTGATCAAGAAGGACTTCGAGGACGCGTTCAACGCTGGTGTCGATGCCATCCTGACCCCGGCAACGCCATCGGCGGCCTTCGGCATTGGCGACGAGGACCTGGCCAGCGATCCGGTCGCCATGTATCTCAACGACGTCTTCACGGTGACGGTGAACATGGCCGGCCTCCCGGGCATCGCAGTGCCGGCCGGCAAGGATGCCAAGGGCCTGCCGCTGGGGCTGCAGCTGATCGGCAAGCCCTTCGACGAGGAGACGCTGTTCGCAGCGGGCCGGGTGATCGAAAAGGCCGCTGGCGGGGATTTCGCCCCCAAGCGCTGGTGGTGACCACCGGTTGACGGTGGTCAAGGTGGCCGCCGTGGGGACCGTCTAGCCTTCCGGTAGCCAACCGGAGAGCGCACCATGCCTGATTTCAAAGTCATGAAGGTCACCGAGACCCCCTACCTCTATGTCACCAAGACCAGCTCGATGGCGCCGGAGGACATCTCCAGCAATATGGGCGCGGCCTTCCAGCAGGTCTGGACCTTCATGGAGGCCAACCAGATCAGGCCGACGGGCGGGGCCCTGTCGGTCTACCATGACTACAGCCCCGACCGCATGACGTTTCGCGCCGGATTTACCGTCAGCCGGGCAGACATGGCGCGGGCGCAGGGCGAGGTGAAGGGCGACGTGACACCTGCCGGGGAAGTCCTCCACTTCCAGCACAAGGGATCGTACGCGACGCTGCGAGACGACTACGACCTGATGATGAAACATCTCGCCACCCAGGGTCGCGAGATGGGGATCCCGACCTGGGAAGTGTACCTCAACTCGCCCGACCAGGTGCCCGAAGCCGAGTTGCTGACGGATGTGTTCATGGTGCTGAAATAGCCTGCGGCGGCGCTGGCGCCCAAGGCGCGCGACATTGCGGCATGCGCGTGGCGCTTGATTGCGCCGCCGTTCCGCACTATTTGCGGCCAATGAACAGATTGAAACTGGTGGAGACGCGCCCACGATCCGCGTCCAGGCCAACAGGAACAGCGCCGATGGCCGTTGACATCTTCTCTACGCTCGACTGGTCCGAGCCGCCCAAGGACATGAGCAAGCCGCTGCAGGCGCTGTGGTGGCTCAAGAAGGGCGGATTGCGCGTAGGCCCCGAATGGGAGCAGGCGCACATGATCGTGCAGGCCATGGAAGGCGTGCAGGCCTTCGATTGGGTGCATGCGCTGATGCACTGGATCGAAGCCGATATGGGCAATGCCGACTATTGGTATCGCCGTGCCGGTAAGCGCCGCGCC
>CAMLOA010000142.1 GCA_946481445.1 uncultured Devosia sp.
TGCGCGCCCCTTCCGCGTTTTCGATGACCTTGGGATTGGTGCCGTCCATGACGGCGACGCAGCTATTGGTGGTGCCCAGGTCGATACCGATGACTTTAGCCATTTACTCTAGCCTCTCTTTCAGCAAACCCACGCTGGAGCCCTCCTTGCGAAGCGGCACCGTGGCCCTGCGGGCCGGGTTCCTTGCATTGGATTGTGCCCATCTCTGGGCCTGGGGCGTATATAGGGGGGTGATCGGGGGGCTTCAAGCGTCGCAAGCCGTTTCGCGCGATAACGTTCGACGCCGGCCTTTGCCCAGAAGGGCAGGCCTCCGAGCCCCGGGGCCCGGAGGCTGGCGATCAGTCGTTCAGCGTGTAGCTGGCGAGCGTGCAGATATCGACCTCGAACACTTCGAGCAGCGCGCCTTCGGCGGTCTCGAAGCGGAAGTCGTAAAGGCACTGGTCGGAGCCGTCCCCGATGAAGACTGTGCCTTCCATCCCCAATTCGAGCGTGCCGGTTTCGCCCAGCAGGTCCTCGCCCCACTGGTCGGCATTGCTGGGGGACGTGTGGAAATAGTGCAGCGACTGCGAGCTGTTGTTGATCAGCGTGAACTCGACATTCTGCGCGGCAGCGGGAATCGCGCTGGCCAGCAGCGCCAGGGCGGCGAGGCCGCCCTTCAAGGTCATGGTCATGAGGTTTCTCCCGGCCGGAAGCGATCTGCCTCCGGCACGCGAGTCTCTCTACCCACGGACCTGCCGCTCGGCAATGGTCCGCTCAATCGTAGATGGTATAGCTGCCCAGGTCGCAGATATTGATGTCGTTGACCTGGGTCTGGCTGTCGTCTTCCATCACGAACAGGAAGTCGTAATAGCACTCGGTCGACCCGTCCGCGATGGTCACCGTCCCGTTATAGCCGGCCCGCAGCGTATGGCCGCCCCGCAGGAGATCGGGGCCCCAGTCGCTCGAATTGGACGGCGTGGCGTAGAAATAGTGCAGCGAGCGGCGGCTGTCGTTGTAGAGCGTGAAATAGATGTCTTCGGCGAAGGCGGGCAGCGCGGTGCCGGCCAGCACCAGCGCCGCCATGCCGCCCCTGGCGAGCATGTTCATGGCAGTGTTCTCCCTGGCGGCCCAAGCGTCCCTGCCGGCCGTCACGGGATCAGTTGCATGCAGGAAAAACCGGTCCAACCCCTGTTCATGGGGGCGGACCGGTCACAGGGTTGTGCCGCGCAGGCGGTCAGTCGTAGATCGTATAGGTGTCGAGCGAGCAGATATCGATTTCGTTGACCACGGTCTCGCTGCCGTCATCCATGACGAACTTGAAGTCGTAGATGCACTGGTCCGAGCCGTCGCCGATGGTCACGGTGCCCTGGTAACCGGACTCGAGCGTGCCGTCGTCGCCCAGGAGGTCATAGCCCCAGTTCGAGTCGTTGCTCGGGCTGGTATAGAAGTAGTGCAGCGCCCGGGCGCTGTCGTTGATCAGCGTGAATTCGACCGTCTGCGCAAGCGACGGCAGGGCGCTGGCCAGCAGCGCCAGGGCAGCCAGGCTACCCTTGATAATCGCGTTCATGTTTGTGTCCCTCGGCCGGGGTACCTTCCCCCGGGCGCCGCATTATCTGCGATGCGCCCGGCGCCCCGCAAGCCCCTGTTTTTGGGGCCGTCGGGCCTTTTCAAGCCCGCCGGCAGGCCCTAGAAGGCAGCCATGTTCGCGCCCGGTACAGTACTGCTCCACGATACGCTCCGTGCCGGGGGTGAGAACCTGTGGTTCTCCGCGCCCCAGCGCATCCTGGCGGCGGATGACGGACCGGGCATCCTCGCCGCCCTGCGCGAGGTCGAGGCGGCCACCGAGCAGGGACTGTGGGCGGCCGGATACCTGTCCTACGAGGCCGGCTTCGTCTTCGAGGAACGGTTGGCGCCCCATCTGCCGGCACCGGGCGGCGCGCCCTTGCTGTGGTTCGGGCTCTATGCGGCGCCCGAGCGGCTCGATGCCGCCGAGGTGGACCGGCGCCTGGCCGCAGCGGCCGGCCCCGCGGGCGGGGAGGCCACCGGCATCGTTCCGCAGCTCGACTCGGAGGGCTACCGCCAGGCCTTCGACCGGGTGCAGGCGCTGATCGCGGCGGGCGACACTTACCAGGTCAATCTCACTCTCAAGGCCAGCTTCACGCTCGCTGGCGATCCGGTCGCACTCTACCGGGCGCTGTGCAGCAAGCAGGCCGTGGCCTATGGAGCGCTGATCAACACCGGCGAGCAATGGATCCTGTCCCGTTCGCCCGAACTCTTCGTCGCCAGTAGGGGCGGCACCCTCAGCGCCCGCCCGATGAAGGGCACGCTGCCGCGCGGACGCAATGCCGCCGAGGACGAAGCGGCCCGGGCGGCCCTTGCCGCCGACGCCAAGAACCGGGCCGAAAACCTGATGATCGTCGACCTCCTGCGCAACGACCTTGGCCGGATCGCCGAGATCGGCTCGGTCAAGGTCACCGACCTCTATACGGTGGAGACCTATTCGACGCTTCACACCATGACGTCGGGCATCACCGCGCGCCGCCGCCCGGGCGTCAGCACCACCGCGCTTCTGGCCAATCTCTTTCCCTGCGGCTCCATCACCGGCGCCCCCAAGCTGCGGGCCATGGAAATCATCCGGGACGTCGAGACGGGGCCGCGTGGCGTCTATACCGGCTCGATCGGATATGTCGCGCCGGGCGGCGATCTCATGCTCAATGTCGCCATCCGCACCGCCGTGATCGGGGCCGATGGCCGCGGCGAGATTGGCATTGGCGGTGGCGTCGTCGCCGATTCGACGGCCGAGGACGAATATGCGGAGGCCCTGCTCAAGATGGCCTTCTTCACCAGGCCGGCCGAGCCGGTGACCCTGATCGAGACCATGCTCTGGCGGCAGGAGGGCGGCTATGTGCTGCTCGACCGCCACCTGGACCGCATGGCGCAATCGGCCGCCATTTTCGCGCTGCCGTTCGATCATGCCGCCATCCTCGCCCTGCTCGAGGGCATGGACCATGCCGCGCCGGCCATGCGCGTGCGGCTGACGCTCGATGCCACGGGGCCCGCGGTCACCGCGGTTGCCCTGCCGGCCAGTCCCGCCGTCTTCCGCTTCGCCATCGCCCCCGAACGGCTGGATTCGCAGAGCCTGTGGCTGCGCCACAAGACCACCAACAGGGCCTTCTACGACGAGCCGCGCCAGCAGGCCCACGCCGCCCATGGCGTCGACGAGGTGATCTTCCGCAACGAGCGGGGCGAGGTGACCGAGGGTTCGATCACCAATATCTTCGTCCAGCGCAATGGCGTCCTGCTGACTCCACCCTTGTCCTCGGGCCTGTTGCCGGGAACATTGCGGGCTCAGCTACTCGCCCAGGGCGAGGCGGTCGAGCAGGTCCTGACGCTGGACGACCTGGAGAGCGCCGAGGCCATCTGGCTGGGCAATTCCGTGCGCGGCCTGATGCGTGCTGAATGGGTGAAGTACCAAGGAGACGGCCGATGACGATCGAGATTGCCGACAGGGACGTGCTGGTCGTGGTCGACATGCAGTACGATTTCCTCCCCGGTGGCAGCCTTGCCGTCGCCGGGGGCGACGACATCGTGCCGCTGATCAATACGCTCGCCAGGCGCTTCACCAATGTAATCCTGACCCAGGACTGGCATCCGGCCGACCATGTCTCCTTTGCCAGCCAGCATCCTGGCAAGGCGCCGTTCGAGACCATCGAGCTGCCCTATGGCACGCAGGTGCTCTGGCCCGACCATTGCGTATGGAGCAGCCACGGCGCCGCCATCAGCGCCGATCTCGACCTCCCCCAGGCCCAGCTCATCATCCGCAAGGGGTATAACCGGCTGATCGATTCCTATTCGGGCTTCCAGGAGGCCGACCGGCAGACGCTGACCGGGCTGGCTGGCTATCTCGGCGAGCGCGATGTCGGCCGGCTTTACGTGGTGGGCCTGGCCACCGACTATTGCGTGGGCTGGACGGCCATCGACGGGGCCGCAGCCGGCTTCGACGTTACCGTCATAGAGGATGCCACCCGCGCCATCGACCTCGATGGCAGCCTGGCGAGGGCTTGGTCCGACATGGCCGATGCCGGGGTTGAGCGGGTGATGAGCAAGGACATTCTGGGCTAGCCTGCCCATCCCTGGGCCGAAGCGCGGCGATTCACGTGAAACCCGGCAAGGGCGTGCAGATGCAGACCTGCCGCATGCTCTCCGCCACGAACGCCGACCGGTCGAACCCGCCGAATCGCTCGACCAGGCGGAAGCCGCCAAGCTCGAGCAGCAGTGGCAGTTCCTGCGGATAGATCTGGCGCATGGCCAGCTCCGTCTGCCGGAAATCGGCCTGTCCGGGGCCCGACCAGTACCAGCGGGCCGTGCTCACCTGACGGACCGGATCGTAGGAAATGGTCTCCTCCACCGTGACCGGCCCCAGGACGGGGTGGTCGAAAGTGCCGATCAGCTGCCGCTCGGCCGGCGGGCGGCTCAAGAGGAAGGCGCTGGGGACGAAGATGTCGAAGACCAGGACGCCATCGGAACCGAGATGGCGCCGAACGGCGGCGAGGAACCGCAACAGGTCTGGCGTCTCCGTCAGATGCAGCAGCGAATTGGCGGCAATGGTCACCGCATCGAAGCGCTGGCCGAGGGAAAAGTCGCGCATGTCGAGCGGCACGAAGTCGATGGCGAGGCCCGCGGACCTGGCGCGATCGCGTGCCGCCGAAAGCATGGCGGGGGACAGGTCGCCGCCCGTGACGAGGGCCCCCGACCGCGCCAATGGCAGGGTGAACCGGCCGGTACCGCAGGCAAGGTCGAGGACGCGCCGCCCCCGCCCTCCCGCTGCCGTCACATAGAACTGCTCCATGTCCGGGTCCGGGGGAAGGACCAGGTCATAGAGCTCGGGCACGTCGTAGAGCGAGTCTGCCAATCATTCCTCCCAAAAGAAAAGGGCGCCACAGTGGGCGCCCTTGGTCCGGCATGCCGGTTCGGTCAGGCGCTCTTGTCCACCGCTTCGCTGGCCGGGGCATGGCTCGGGCCGCCCTTGGCGACGCCGACCATGGCCGGGCGCAGCACGCGCTCGCCGATGGCGAACCCGGCCTGCACCACCTGGACCACCGTGCCTTCCGGCTTGCTCGGATCGGGCACTTCGAACATGGCCTGGTGCTTGTGCGGGTCGAACTTCTGGCCTTCGGCCTCGATCGGCTTCACGCCATGCTTGGCGAGCAGCCGCTGCATTTCCCGCTCGGTCATCTCGATGCCTTCGATCAGGCTCTTGACCGTGGCATCGCCCGATTCGCGGGCCTCCGCCGGCAGCACCATCAGGGCCCGGCTCAGGGCATCGGTGGCGCTCAGCATGTCGCGGGCAAAGCCGGCAATGGCATAGGAGCGCGTGTCATTGACGTCGCGTTCGGTGCGCTTGCGCAGGTTTTCCATTTCGGCAGCCGTGCGCAGCAGCCGGTCCTTGAGCTCGGCATTCTCGGCGCGCAGCGCCTCGACCGGATCGATTTCCGGCTGTTCAACCGGGGTTTCGGCTTCCGGGGTCTCGCCCGAGGCGGCGTTCTCGTCGCTCATCATTGGTCTGTTCCGCAATTTACTGAGATTTGTCCCGCATATCGGCCAAACGGTCGGCCAATTCAAGTGTTCCCGTCCGTCGCCCCGGACCATTCGGCCAATGAACGCCGCTTCTAGCGCTTGCGCGCCATCATCGCCGTGATCACATTGGCGGTATAGTCCACCACTGGCACAATGCGGGCATAGTTGAGGCGCGTCGGTCCGATCACGCCGAGAACGCCCACAATCCGGTCATTGGCATCCTTGTAGGGGCTGAGGATCACCGATGAACCGGAAAGCGAGAATAGCTTGTTCTCGCTGCCGATGAAGATGCGCACCCCCTGCGCCTTCTCCGCATCGCCCAGCAGGTCCAGCAGCCCGTCCTTGCTTTCCAGCTCGTCGAACAGCTGCCGCATGCGGGCCAGTTCGTCGCTGGCCATGGTGTCGTTGAT
>CAMLOA010000143.1 GCA_946481445.1 uncultured Devosia sp.
ACGGCCGATTGATGGACGAAGCCTTCGGCAATCCCCCGCTGCCCGAGGTCGATACCATTCCGCTCGTCTATCAGGGAGCCAGCGACGACTTCCTTGGCGCTCACGCGCCCCTGCCTACGCCGTCCGAAGACCTGTTCATCGATTGCGAGGGCGAATTCGGTGTTGTCGTCGGCGCGGTGCCGATGGGCTGTACGCCCGAGGCAGCGCTCGGCCACATCCGCCTCGTCGTCCAAATCAATGACTGGTCGCTACGCCAGCCGGGTCCGTTCGAAATGAAGCGCGGTTTCGGCTTCCTGCAGGCCAAGCCCTCCACCGGTTTCGCGCCCGTTGCTGTCACGCCCGATGATCTCGGCCCGGCGTGGCGCGACGGCCGCGTCCACCTGCCGCTGCGCGTCGAGGTCAATGGCGAACGCCTGGGCGAGCCCCATGGCGGCGAAATGTCCTTCCACTTCGGCCAGATCATCGCCCATGCCGCGCGGACCCGCCGCCTCACTGCGGGAACCATCGTCGGTTCGGGCACCGTCTCCAATGCCAGCCGCGCGGCCGGTTCGGCCTGCATCGCCGAGCGCCGCGTCATCGAGATTATCGACAAGGGCAGTCCAGAAACCGCCTACCTGCGCTTTGGCGACCATGTCCGCATGGAGGCTCGCCTCCCCGAGGGCCCGCTGTTCGGGGCCATATCCCAGAGCGTGGTGCAGGGCTGATGCGGCTCGCCATCACCGGGGCGGGTGGCTTTGTAGGTCGCAAGGTGGTCGAACTTGCGCTGGCGCGGTCCGATTGCGCGTCCATCACCATCACCGACCGCTCCCTGCCCGCCACCAGCCCCGATCCTCGCCTCAGGGTCATTGAAGGGGACATCGCCGATCCTCTCATGCAGGACGCGCTCCTTGCGGAGGCCGATGCCGTCATCCACCTGGCCGCCGTGCTCGGTGGCGCCGCCGAAGCCGACCCCGTCGCCTCACGGCGGATCAATCTGGATGCGACGCTGGACCTGATCCACCGCGCCCGGGGACGCCGCTTGGTGCTGGCCTCGACCATCGCCGTCTATGGCAAGCCGCCGCCGTTGATCGACGACACCACACCCTGCGCCCCGAGCCTGGTTTACGCCATGCACAAGCGGATGGCCGAAATCGCGCTGGAAACGGCCGTGCGGCGTGGCGAGATCGAGGGCACTGCGCTTCGGATCGCCGGTGTGGTTGCGCGGCCGGACCCGGCGCCCGGATTGAAATCGGCGTTCCTCTCCGCCCTGTTCGTCGCCATGCGGGAAGGGCGGGACTTTACCATGCCTGTGGCACCCGAGGGGCGCAGCCTGATCGCGTCTGCGGATGCGGTCGCAGCCGGCCTGCTGCATGCCGCCCTGGCCGACGCCTCGCGGGCCAGCGGCCGCGCACTGCTCTTGCCAGCATTGTCCGTGCGATTTGCCGACCTCGAGGCGGCCTTGAGGCGGCGCTTTCCCTCCGCCCCGCCCGTCACCTATAGCCCCGACCCAGACATCATGCAGGGCTTCGGCGCCTTCGGCGAGGTCGAGGCCAGGGATGCCACGCGCCTCGGTTATCCCACGGACGGCAATCTTGCCGACCTGGTCGCGCGAGCGATCTGAAGAGCCTGAGGACGACGAGACGGCATGCGCCATCCGGCTCCGGACCGGTCTCGGCGAGCTGTCGTCCTACCGGTCCGACGTCTCCCAACGAGGATTGATCCACGGCACGCCATTGTCGGGCGGCAGCATGCCCTTGCCCAGGACGTGGTCCGCACCTTTCTCTCCAACCATGATGGAGGGGGCATTGAGGTTGCCATTGGTGATGCGCGGAAAGATGGAGCTGTCGGCCACACGCAGGCCATCGACGCCAATCACGCGTAGTTCGGGGTCGACCACCGCCATGGGATCATCGGCCCGGCCCATCCTGCAGGTGCCGCACGGATGATAGGCGCTTTCGGCGTGACGGCGAATATGGTCATCCAGCTCGTCGTCTGTTTGGTACTGTTCGCCGGGCAGGATTTCCTTGCCGCGATAAGGGTCGAACGCTTTCTGCCCGAAAATCTCGCGGGTGACGCGAATGCAGTGGCGGAAGTCGGCCCAGTCCTGTGGGTCGGACATGTAGTTGAACTGGATGCGCGGCGGCGCCTTGGGGTCGGCTGAGCGCAGTGTCACCGCTCCGCGCGAGGCCGAGCGCATGGGGCCCACATGGGCCTGGAAGCCATGGCCTTCGGCCGCGGCCTTGCCATCATAGCGCACGGCAATGGGGATGAAGTGGAACTGGATGTCGGGGTATTTCACCCCGGCCCTCGAGCGGATGAAGGCCGCGCTTTCGAACTGGTTCGATGCCCCAAGGCCGGTCTTGAAGAACAGCCATTGCGCCCCGATCAGCCCTTTGCCGAAGAGGTTCCAGTATTTGTAGAGCGTGATGGGCTGGATGGAGGCCTGCTGGATATAGAGCTCCATATGGTCCTGCAGGTTGGCCCCCACTCCCGGGCGGTCGGCAACCACGGGAATGCCGTGCTCGGCGAGCTGTGCCGCCGGGCCGATGCCCGAGAGCAGCAGGATTTTCGGTGAATTGATGGAGGACGCCGACACGATCACCTCGCGCCTTGCCCTGACCACCTCGATCCGCCCGCCCCGCTCGATCTCGACGCCGACGGCGCGGCCGTTTTCGATGACCACTTTGCGGGCAAAGCACTTGACCAGGTCGAGGTTGGGCCGCTTGAGCGCAGGCTTCAAATAGGCATTGGCCACGGACCAGCGGCGGCCTTTCCAGACCGTCTGCTCCATCGGGCCGAAGCCTTCCTGCTTTTCGCCATTGTAGTCATCGGTCAGCTCGAACCCGGCCTGTTTTCCGGCTTCCACAAAGGCGCTGAACAGGGGGTTGTCGCGCTTGCCGCGCGTAACGTGCAGCGGGCCTGACTTGCCACGGCGATCGGGGTCGCCGCCATGCGGGCCGGGATGCCAGTTTTCCATGCGCTTGAAATAGGGCACGACATCGGAATAGCCCCAGCCGGCGGCGCCGCTTTCGGCCCAGTGGTCATAGTCGCCGGCATGCCCGCGCACATAGACCATGCCGTTGATCGAGGATGATCCGCCGATCACCTTGCCACGCGGCACGCCCAAGGTGCGACCGCCCAGATGCGGTTCCGGCTCGGTTCGGAAACCCCAGTCATAGCGCGGCATGTTCATCGGATAGCTCAGCGCCGCGGGCATCTGGATCAGTGGGCCGATATCGGTGCCGCCATATTCGAGCACGATGACGGAATGCTTGCCGTCCTCGCTCAACCGCGCCGCCATGGCGCCGCCAGCAGAACCCGAACCGATGATGACGAAATCAGCTTCCATGACGCGTGTTCCTAGAATGCGGCCCCGACGGGTCCGGTGGCGACATAGACCGATTTGATCTGGCTGTAGTGGTCGAGGGCGGCGCGCGAATTCTCGCGCCCGACGCCGGATTGCTTGACGCCGCCAAAGGGCGCCTCGACCGGCGTCAGATTGTAGGTGTTGATCCAGCAGGTTCCCGCTTCGAGCTGGGCGATGACGCGGTGAGCCCGGGTCAGGTCGGCCGTGAAAACGCCGGCGGCAAGGCCGAAATCGGTCGCATTGGCGCGGGCTATGACGTCGGCCTCGTCACTGAAGCCAAGCACCGACATGACCGGACCGAAGATTTCCTCGCGGGCAATGGTCATGTCGTCGGTCACATCGGCAAAGACAGTGGGCTCGACGTAGAAGCCGGAATTCTGGCCCGGCGGCACGCGGCCGCCGATCAGCAGTTTCGCTCCCTCGGCCTTGGCGGTTTCGATATAGCCGAGCACCTTGTTGCGCTGCGCTTCTGACACCAGCGGCCCCACCTGCGTCGCCTCGTCCAGCGGGTCACCGATGACGGCCTTGGCCGTACGGGAGACCAGCCTGTCGAGAAAAGTCGGGCGGATCGCGTCATGCACGAAAACGCGCGTGCCGTTGGAGCAGACCTGGCCGCTTGAATAGAAATTGGCATTGATTGCGGCGCTGACGGCACTGTCGATATCGGCGTCCTCAAAGATGATCAGCGGCGATTTCCCGCCAAGCTCCATCGTCACATGGCGCATGCCGGACGCGGCAGCAGCATAGACCTTCTTGCCGGTGCCCACCGACCCGGTCAGCGACACCTTGGCGACACGCGGATCGCCGATCAGCGCCGCGCCGACATCGCCATAGCCCTGCACGACATTGAACAGGCCCGGAGGGGCGCCGGCCTCGACGAGGATTTCCGCCAACTTGAGAGCGCCCAGCGGGGTGATCTCCGAAGGCTTGAAGATCATGGCATTGCCCGCCGCCAGGGCCGGCGCCGCCTTCCAGCAGGCAATCTGGGTCGGGTAGTTCCACGCCCCGATACCGACACAGACCCCGAGCGGCTCGCGGATCGTATAGACGAAGTCGCCACCGAGCGGGATGGTTTCGCCGGTCATGGTTGCGGCGAGGCCGGCAAAATACTCGAGCGCATCGGCGCCCGACGCGGCGTCGGCCACCAGCGTCTCCTGGATGGGCTTGCCGGTGTCGAGCGTTTCGATCTCGGAAAGGTCCCGGTTGCGGTCGCGGATGATGTCGGCCGCCTTGCGCAGCACCCTGCCCCGCATGACCGGCTTGAGTGCACCCCACTCCTTCTGCGCACGCACCGCTGAGGCCAGCGCCGCCTCGATGATGGAAGGTGTGGCGGAATGGAGTCGCGCTATGACAACATTTTTGGCCGGAAAGATACTCTGGATCGAATGCCCTGCTACGTCCTCGACATAGTGTCCATCGATGAAGTGGCTGGCCGCCGGCTGTACGTCGCGCATCATTCGCCCCTCGGGAAACGCTTGCTCTCTTCGAGCACATTGAGATCCATGTGGTTGCGCATGTAGCGCTCCGAGGCCTTCTGCAAGGGCTGGAAATCCCACGGGAAATAGGCGCCGTTGCGCAGCGCCGGATAGACGACATGCCGCCGCGCCTGGCTCGCCCGGACCTCGGCATCGTATGCGCCAAGGTCCCAGTACTGCGCCGCCATTGCCTCGAAGCGCGCCAGCGTCTCCGCATGCGCCGGGTCATCCAGCAGATTGGTCAACTCATTGGGATCATTGGCGATATCGAAAAGTTGTGCTCGGTCGGCAGCGCATTCGACATATTTCCACCACCCCTCGCGGAGGCACACCATGGGCGCCACCGAGCCCTCGGCGGCATATTCCATCCGCACCGGGTTGCCGCGGTCGGCACCATTGGCCAGTGGCACCAGGGTCTCTCCGTCGGTCCATGGCGCGATCTGATCGAGCGAGATCCCCGCAAGATCACAAAGGGTCGGCGTCAGGTCCATGGTGCTGACGGGCGCATCGATGCGGCCGCCGGGCATGCCCGGAGCGGCGATCATCAGCGGGACGCGGGCCGAGCCTTCGAAGAAGTTCATCTTGAACCAGAGGCCGCGCTCGCCCAGCATGTCACCGTGGTCAGAGGCAAAAACCACGATCGTATTGTCCACCTGCCGCGTACCCCTGAGGGCTTCCAGCACCTCGCCGATCTTGTCGTCGGCATAGGAGATGTTGGCGAAATAGGCCCGGCGCGAGCGGCGAACATCCTCGGCGGTTATGTCGAGGGCGCGGAAATCGCAGGCGTCCATCAAGCGGCGCGAATGGGCATCCTGGTCCTCATAGGCGATGGGCGCCGTCGCGGGCGACAGGTGTTCGCAGTCCTCGTAGAGATCCCAGTACTTTTGCCGGGCGACATAGGGATCATGCGGATGAGTGAAGCTGACCGTCAGCATCCATGGCCGCTGTTCGGCGCGGCGGCCCAGATCGTAGACCTTGCGGACGGCGTTGAAGGCAACCTCGTCGTCATATTCGAGCTGGTTGGTGATCTCGGCGACACCAGCGCCCTTGACCGACCCCAGATTGTGATACCACCAGTCGATCCGCTCGCCGGGCTTGCGATAGTCCGGCGTCCAGCCGAA
>CAMLOA010000144.1 GCA_946481445.1 uncultured Devosia sp.
GTTCCACCAGTGCCATGATGGTGCGCTTGTAGAAGCCGGGCTTCGGCTTGGTCGTGCGCGGGCCTTCGGCCTTGCGGCGCGGCGGCGGGGTCTGATCGTCCTTGGCGCCCCAATAGGTTTAGTCAGCCTCGACGGTTTTGCCGTGGCCGCCCATCGGGCCGCGATCTTTGGGAGCAACGGCCATCGCTTCACGGATGCGGTGTTCCATGAACCAAGCGGTCTTGTAGGTGACGCCAAGCATGCGGTGCATCTGATGGGCAGAAATGCCCTTCTTGCTGGCGGCCATCAGATGCGTTGCAGCAACCCACTTGTTGAGTGGGATATGCGAGCGCTCGAACACGGTGCCTACGGTGACAGAGAAGGGCTTGCGGCACTCCTTGCACTTGTAGACGCCGGGGCGAGTGGACTTGCCAGCGAGCTTGGTGATCCGGGCCTGATCGACGTTGCCACAGTGTGGGCAAACCGGGCCGTGCGGCCACTGGATGGACTCCAGGTGTTCGCGGGCGGCGTCGGCGTTCTGGTAGATCGGGTTGGTCAGATCAAACATCGTGCGTCTCCAATGACTTCACCGTACAGTGAGACCATTGGTACGTCAAGTATATAATGTCGGAATTAGTTGACATGATGTCGTGTTTCGTGTACTTCACGTCCAACTTACGAGACAGGAGTTGGCGATGACCTTCAAGGAAATGATGGCTGGGGTGCAGGTGCTCGGTGTTGCTGTCGTTGGCGGCTGGCTCGCCTGGGACGCCGTCAATGGCGGCGCGACGGGCCCGACCGCCCAGATCGCGATCAAGCTGCTGTGGGCGGTCGGGGCGATGATCGTCTTCAACATCGTGGGAACGATCATTGCCACGATCATCATCTCGATCATCCAGCGCGCCGAACTGCGTGACGAGCCTTCGGACGAGCGCGACGATGCGGTATCGGCGCGGAGCCAGCGCAACAGCGCCATCGTCACCTCGATCCTGGCGGCGCTGGCGCTGATCCCGCTGGCCATGGGGGCGGATGTGAACCTGGCGGTCTATGCCCTGTTCGTCGCGCCGATGATGGGCGGGGCGGTCAATGCCCTGTCCGAGCTCTACTATTACCGGACCATGTGATTGCCATGGGAAAGGGACAGCCCAATGTCACCAACACCATCCGCACGCTGCGCTTCCATGCCGGTGAGATGACCCAGGCGGCCCTTGCGGAAAAGGTCGGCGTGACGAGACAGACCATAGTGGCCATCGAACAGGGCCGGTACTCGCCTTCGCTGGAGGTCGCGTTCCGCATCGCCCACGTCTTCGGCGTGCCGCTCGAAGACGTCTTCCAGTGGAGCGCGCCGGAGACGGACGCGCACTGAGCTTGATGAAACCGGATTGACCCAAGTCATGCGGGGACTCGTCTCCGCGTGCAGGATGACGCATGGAGTGCGGGAAGATGAAAGTTGCTGCGCAGAGCCGCTATGGCGGACCGGAGGTAATCTCGGTGGTGGATTGGCCCAAGCCCGAACCGGGGCCGGGCGAGGTGCTGGTGCAGGTCCATGCCAGCACCGTGACCCTGGCGGACTGCGCGTTCCGCAAGGCCGAGCCGTTCATAGTCCGCTTCTTTGCCGGGCTGTTCCGGCCCAAGATCGCGGTGCTGGGCGACAATATTGCCGGCATCGTCGAGGCCGTGGGGGCGGGGGTCACCCGCTTCAGGCCCGGGGACCGGGTCTTCGGCTCCGCCGGCCTGTCGCTGGGTGGCATGGCGGAATATGTCGTCCTGCCCGAAGGGGAGGCCATCGTGGTCGCGCCGGAAGGGCACGATCTGCCGGCCCTGGGCGGCATCGCCTATTCTTTCCTGACAGCCATGCCCTTCATTCGCGACGAGGCCCGGGTGAAACGGGGCGACCGGGTGCTGATCAACGGCGCGGCCAGCAGCGTCGGCGCGATAGCGGTTCAACTCGCCAGGCACTATGGCGCCCATGTCACCGCGGTGGCCTCGCAGCATCGCCACGCCATGCTGGCCGCAATGGGCGCCGACGCGTTGATCGACCGTCATGCCGAGGATTTCACCCAGCGCCAGGCCGAGTTTGACGTGGTCTTCGACGCGGTGGGCAAATCGAGCTTCGCCCGGTCCAGGCTAAGCCTCAAGCCGGGGGGCACATACCTCACCACCACGCCGAGCCTGGACATCTTCTGGCTGATGCTCACGGGCGGGCGGCGGGGCGACAAGCGCGGCAAGCTCGCCACGACGGGATTGCGGCCGGTGGCGGACAAGCTGGCCGACATGCAGGTCCTGGCCGAGATGCTTGCGGCCGGGATAGTGAAGCCGGTCACCGACCGCCGGTTTCCGCTGGCGGCGATCAGCGAGGCGCATCGCTATGTGGAGCAGGAGACGAAAGCGGGGGACGTGTTGGTCGAGATGCCGGTGGTAACGGACGGCCGGGGGCAGGCCGAGATTCCTGCGTAGAAATGGGCGTCGGAACGCGCATGGGAAACAGAATCTTAAACGTCCTTGGACAAAGTGCGGGAATGTTTACGGACCGGCGTTCTGCCGGGAGTGGAGTTGAGTGGCCTTTATGGGCAAGCGTTCCGTGCCCGAAACCAGCCAACATGCTGGCCCGCATGTGCCCGTCCTGCTGGACGAGGTGCTGGCGGCGCTTAGCCCGCTCGATAGCCGGCGCATCGTCGATGGCACGTTCGGGGCAGGCGGCTATTCGCGCGCGCTGCTGCAGGCCGGCGCCATCGTGGTGGGCATCGATCGTGACCCCGGGGTGAAGCCTTTTGCGGACGCGCTGATGGCGGAGTTCGAAGGCCGCTTCATCTTCGTGCCCGGCACGTTTTCCGATCTCGACACGCTGGCGGCCGAGCATGGCCCCATCGATGGCGTCGTGCTCGATATCGGCGTCTCGTCCATGCAGCTCGACCAGCCGGAACGCGGCTTTTCCTTCATGCGCGACGGGCCACTCGACATGCGCATGAGCGGGCAGGGCACCAGCGCCGCGGACCTGGTCAACGGCCTCGAAGCCGAGCCGCTGGCCAACCTGCTCTATGCCTTTGGCGAAGAACGCAAGTCGCGCCGCATTGCCCAGTTCATCGTCGCCGCGCGCGCCGAGGCGCCCATCGAAACCACGCTGCAGCTGGCCCGGATCATCGAAAGGGCGATCGGCCGCAAGCCGGGCGATGCCCACCCGGCCACCCGCTCCTTCCAGGCCCTGCGTATTGCGGTCAATGCCGAGTTCGACCAGCTCGTGGAGGCCCTGTTTGCCGCCGAGCGCCTTCTGGGCGAGGGCGGCCGGCTCGCGGTGGTGACGTTTCATTCGCTCGAGGACCGCATCGTCAAGCGCTTCTTCGATCCCGAAAAGGGCGGTCCGGCCCAGTCGCGGCACCTGCCGCAGACGGCGACCGAGGCGCGGCGCTGGGCCGATGTCGCCAAGGCAACCAAGCCGGGCGAGGCGGAACTGTCGCGCAACCCGCGCGCCCGCTCGGCCATCCTGCGTGCCGCGACGCGTTCGGCCGAACCGGCCCGGCCTGTCCGGTTCGACGGCCTGGGCGTTCCCCAGATCAGGGGCGCCGCATGATCCGCAACCTCAACATCTTCCTGATCTTTACCAGCGTCCTGATGCTGTCGGGCGTCTACGCGCTCAAATTCTCCATCGAGAACACGGCGAGCGAGCGTACGGCGCTGATCGCGCGCATCGACGCCCAGGAGGGCGAATTGTCCATCGTCAAGGCCGACGAGGCAGTGCTTAGCCAGCCCGGCCATATCGAGCCGATCATCGAGAGGCACCAGTTCGCGCTGGCCATGGAGCCGGTCAAGCAGGAGCAGTTCGGTGCCTTCTCGGACCTGCCCATGCGGCCGGCGGCGCCGGACACCACCGCCATGGACACCCTGTTCGAAGCCCTGGAATCGGGCGTCGATCCGATCGACGCCATCCTCGAACTGGAGGGTATCGAATAGATGGCCGTCATCACCGAGGACTATAGCGGCACGATATCGCTCGACGGCGCACGCAAGACGCGCGGCAACCTTACCCAGGCACGCATCCGCTGGATGGTGCTGGCGCTGGTGCTGGGCTTTGGCCTGGTCGGCGGCCGGCTCGTGCAGCTGGGCATGGTGGAAACGGACTCCACCATCGAGGGCCAGACCCGCGACGTGATCACCGCCACCCGCCCGCCGATCCTGGATCGCAATGGCCTCGAAATGGCGGTGGACATCCGCGTGCCGTCGCTGTTCGCCGAGCCGCGGCGCATCATCGACGTCGAAGAGGCGGTGCAGGCCCTGCGCACGGTGCTGCCAGACCTGGACGAGGAATGGCTGCGCAATCGGCTCACCGGAGACAAGGGCTTCGTCTGGGTGCAGCGCGAATTGACGCCAGCCATCCAGGAAAAGGTGATGCGGCTGGGCATTCCAGGCATCGACTTCATCACCGAATCCCAGCGCTTCTATCCCGGCATGAGCGAAGCCAGCCACATCCTGGGATCCACCAATGTGGACAACCAGGGCATTTCCGGCATCGAGAAGCACATGGACACCGAGGCGGTGGCCCTGCTGCAGGATCTGGGCCTGGCGCGGGGCAATGCGCTGGCGCCAGTGGAACTGAGCGTCGACATGCGTGTGCAACACGTCATGCACGAGCAGCTTGTCGACGCCATGACCCGCTACCAGGCCATCGCTGCTGCCGGGGTGATGGTGGACATCTATACCGGCGAGGTGATCGCCCTTGCCTCGCTGCCCGATTTCAACCCCAACGAGCCGGCAACGGCCCTGGTCAAGGATACGTTCAACCGCATAACGGCGGGCATCTTCGAGCCGGGCTCCATTTTCAAGACCGTGACGATGGCGGGTGCCCTCGACAGCGGCGCCGTGCGGATCACCGACCAGTTCGATGCCCGCTTCGGCATCCGCTTCGGCCGCTTCACCATCGATGATTTCCACGGCAAGCACCGCATCCTGAGCCTGCCCGAGGTCTACAAGTACTCCTCCAATATCGGCACCATCCGGGTCATGCAGGCCATGGGCAAGGAGAACTACCGCGCCTTCCTCACCGAGATGGGCTTCGACCAGCGCGTTCCGTTCGAGCTGCCCGAAATGCGCCTGCCCGCCGTTCCCAAGGATTTCTCCGAGGTCGGCGCCGCCACGGCCTCGTTCGGACACGGGCTCTCCGTATCGCCGCTGCACATGGTGATGGCCTATGCCGCCTTCGTGAACGGCGGCAACTACGTGCCCCCCACGCTGTACCGGCGCGAGGCAGCCGAGGCTCAGGCGCTCTATCGCCCCGTGATTTCGCCCCAAACCAGCGCCTATATCCGGTACCTGATGCGCCTCAACGCGCTGGAAGGGTCGGGGAGCCAGATGAACAAGGCCGCGCTGGGCTATCGGGTTGGCGGCAAGACCGGCACGGCCGAGAAGGTGGTGGACGGCCGCTATTCGTCGAGCAAGGTCACCAACTTCTTCGGCTCGGCCTTCCCGCTCGACAATCCACGCTATGCCATGGTCATCATGGTGGACGAACCCAAGGCCGAGAACCCACAATCGGGCACCACCGCCGGCTGGAATGCCGGGGCCGTCACCGGCCGCATCGTACAGCGCGTGGCGCCCATGCTGGGGATCGCCCCCGATTTTTCACCGCTCGTGGACGAAAACATCGTCCCTCCCGAACTTCGCTGAAATCCAGAAGGATTCACCGCCGTGTCACTCAGTGTTACACAACTGCTCGAAGGCTCCGGCGCCCGCCCCAAGAAGGGACTGGGTGCCGTATTCGGCCTCAATTCCGATAGCCGCCGCATCGAGCCGGGGGATATCTTCTTCGCCCTGCCCGGGGCCAACGTGCATGGCAACCAGTTCGTCGCCGATGCCGTGCGGCGCGGCGCCCTGGCCATTATCAGCGATACGCAGCCCGTGGGCGATCCGGGCGTGCCGGTCATCATCGTCAAGGATGTGCGGGCGGCCTATGCCCGTGC
>CAMLOA010000145.1 GCA_946481445.1 uncultured Devosia sp.
ATCAGTGTATCCGCCAGGGTTTCCGGCAGTGATGCAACGCGTTCGAAGCCACCCTTGTCGCGCCCATATTCGGCTGCCGCGGTGACGCCGGCCGCTATCGCGCCTGCCGAAGTTCCGCCGATATTGCGGAAGCAGTAGACCTTGGCGAGTTCGACCACGGCGCGAGGATAGACCACGCCGCTGGTGATCCCTCCCTTCATCACCAGGTCGCATTCATGCTGCGGTCGTTCCATTGCTGCCTCCTGCCGTCTCAGTCCTCGTCCGCTTGATCCAGCCAGGCGCGGACCAGCGTGCAGAAGGGCTGGTCGTCCGCCGCCATGCGGGTGATCTCGTCCATGACCTGCTCGGCCAGCGCATCGAGCCGGGTTGCCATCGCCTCGTCTGCTGCCGGGCCGGCCCTCAGCTGCGCTGCGATGTCCTCGAGTTCCTCGGACAGACCGGCAAGGAAGTTGACCCTCTGCAGCACACGCGTCCGCTCCTGCACCAGTCCCAGCCGGTTGAGGCCATAGACGTGGATCGACGCCAGGCCGCGAGGCGACGGCACGCCTGCCGCGAGCACCGGCAGCATCAGGGCCAGCGGTTCGACATCATCGAAATAGTAGCGCAGGTGCTGTGCAGGGTCGTCGATAGTGGGTTCCAGCAACAGGGCCTGTTCGGCCACGATATCGGCGCCCTCTTCGGCCACCCGCACGCCGGCGATTGGAAACAGGTCCTGCTTGCCCAGTTTGGCAATGCCATCGTCGATATCCGGCGCCAGGTAGAGCTCCTCGAGGCTTTCCGGCAGCGCGGGGAGGACCTGCCAGCGGCGCCGGTTGCAGTCGATGCAACTGGGCAGCAGGTTTTCCCAGGCCATGGCCAGCCACCAATAGCCGGGGTGTCCGGGCGCATCGGCGACCTTTCCCTTGGGCCTGTAGTGCTCGACATCCACCGGGGCCTGGCCGAAATAGTAGCTCTCGCAATAGGCGCATTTGCCGTGGAAGAGCTTCTCCAGGGCCAGCTTGACCCCGGTGTCGCCATAGGCTGCGAAGTCGAAACTGCTGGCGCCCCCGGCAAACGCGGCGCGCGCGGCGACCAGTTCCTTCTCGCCCTTGCTGCCGGGCTCGGTCAGTACTTCAGGAGGCGGCACGGCACTGCGATCGACTCGCCGCATCACATCTGCTCCAGCCGCTCGCGGATACGCCGCCTGGTCTCAGCCCGCAGGGCTCTGCGCGCGGCATCGGGCAGGTGACGGCGGTCTACCAGGTACTGGGCGACCACTTCGTGCACCAGCCGGCCCGCCTCGCCCAGTCCGATCGGAAGCGCGCGGCCGATCTCGTCACGCAAGGCACGCCACGCGGCCTGGACATCGGGTTCGTTCCTTTTTTCGCCGGCCAGGTAGTCCGCCAGCCGCGCCAGGCGTTTTTCGGTTTCGGGGTCGTCGGCCGAATAGAGGCCGAACAGGTCCGAGGTCAGCAATTGCTCCACCGTGAGGGTCGCCACGTCGGGCAGGTCCGTCAGCGTTTCCACCTGAACAGGCAGGCTGGTGTGGCTCGCCTCCCCCGGTACACGCTGCAATACCTTCACCTCTCCCTGCCCCATCCCGCGCAGGCAGAGCGGATCGTGGGTTGTGACCACGAAGGTCATGCCCGGCAGGGCCCGGCGAAGCCCGGCCATGATCTGGATCTTCCAGCGGGGATGGAGGTGCGCCTCGACCTCGTCGATCAACACGATGCCACGGGCTGAAAACAAGGAGCGGAAGCCGGCATCGTTGCGCCGGTCCATTGCCCAGCGCATCACATCGCAGGTCAATGCCAGGATGGTGCGGAAGCCCGATGAAACGCTGGACAGCGGCGTGCGGGCGCGCCGGCCGTCGCGAAGATCGGAAACGACAAAGCAGGTGGCCGTGGCTGGGTCGCGCTCGATGACGGAGAAGGACTCCGCGGCGCCGAATATCTCGCGCAGGGCCCGCACCACGTCCTCGAAGTGGCGATCATCCAGGCCGAGCAGCCAGTCCTGGGGATTGGACAGCAGATTGTCGGACCGGAAGAGGCTCACCACCGGCCGCTCCGGCGACCAGTTGCGCCGCTTGTCCAGATAATGGCGGTAGGCCCCATAGGCATAGACGGGCTGGCGCGGATCGATCCCGGTGGTGGTGAACCCTTCCGCGGTAATCGTCAGCGTTCGCCGCCCGCCGCCTTCAAAGATCAGATCAACCCTGGCGGTGCCGCGGGGCTGGGCGTCCGGCTGACCCATGAGGCGCGGATCGAGGAGGTACTTTCCAGGTGGCTCCGCGAGTTTTTCGCGCGCCTTGTCACCCATCAGGCAGAGTGCAATCGCTTCCAGGATGGAGCTCTTTCCCGTCGCGTTCTCGCCCAGGATCAGCGTGGCCTGTGCCAGCTTGGCTGCAGGATCGAAAGGCAGAATGAGCTCAAGCTTTTCCAGCGCCTTGAAGTTTTCGACCTCGACGCGGACAAGGCGGGGTGGCGGGGCTGGCGTAGACGACACCGCTACTTCCGGTGCAGACACATCCAACGGGCCGACGGCTTCCTGCCGCTGGCGGACCAGCAGGTCCCACAAGCCGACGAATTCGGCGTCCGCCGGGGGAGGCGCGCTCAGGGCATCGTAGGCCGCGAAGGCCTGACGACGGCGTTCGACGAGATTTTCGCGGTTGAGATTGAAATGCTCGATGGTGAACACCGCATCCTCGGAATGCGGCAGGATACGACCGCTGGATTGCGGTCGAAAATGCTCCCGCAGATCCTTCGGCCCACCGGGGTCGATCAGCTTGGGGTTCTCCTTGAGTGGATAACTCGGCCACAAGCCATCCCCGGAGGCCACGTAAGCGGCGTATTCCTCGGGGGTGGGCATCGACAGCCTCTTCTTCCACACCGGGAACAGGTTGCGCTGGCGCGGGCGGCATTCGTAGCAGATGGGGTAGATATTCTGCCACGCATCGGCCAACCAGCCGTAGAGCAGGTGCGCCATGGGATTGCTCGGTTCATGCGGCTCCGCATCGCTGGTGGGCCGGAAACGATAGGCGGTGGTCCGCACCGCACTCTCGCAAAAGGCGCATTTGCCCAGGAAGAGTTCGTTCAGGGCGCGCGAGATAGAGGCGTCCTCCGGCAGGTGCCTGTCCGGCACGCGGGTCTGGGCGCGCTGGGCGGGGTCGAGTCGAAGGTAGTCGAGAAACTGCTGCCTGGCCTGCTGGGCGGATCGACTGCTCAGATAGGCAGGAGGCGGCACCCGGGTACGGTCGATCTTGCGCATCGTGCACATCCATCAAGTGACAGTTTGCAGCAAATACGCCTCGAATTGTCGCAACCCAGCGGTTGCGAATTCGATCGGCCGGCAGAGACTACGACGGCCTGATGCTTCAGTCTATCGCGAGATATCGGCAGTTTTACTGTCGCACGACTACCCTATGTTTGGGTTCAACCGGACCAACAATCGATCGAAGGGCGGAGCGGCCTAGACGTGGTGGCAACGCACCTGATGGCCGGCGCCCAGCTGGGTGGGCCCCGGCATGGTCTGCCTGCAAATTTCGGTGGCGCGTGGACAGCGCGAAACAAACGGACATCCGCGGCTGCCGGCCGTCCAGATCGGTATGTCGGTTGCGCGGCGGGTGTGCGAGGCGGCGATCTTCCGGTTGGGGTTGGGCACGGCTTCGATGAGCAATTGCGTATAGGGGTGCTGCGGCCGGTCGGTGATCTCCTGGCTGGGGCCCTGCTCCACCACATGGCCGGCATACATCACGGCCGTTTCCTCGGCGAAGTAGCGCGCAGTGGCGATGTCGTGCGTGATGTAGAGCGCGGCCAGCTGCCGTTGCTGCTTGAGGTCCTCGAGCAGGTTGAGGATCCCCAGCCGTACCGAGACGTCGAGCATGGACGTCGGTTCGTCTGCCAGCAACACCTTGGGCTGTACCGCCAGCGCGCGGGCTATGGCCACGCGCTGGCGCTGGCCCCCGGAGAGTTCGTGCGGGCGCCGTTTGAGATAGTCGGCGGCGGGCCTGAGACCCACGCTTTCCAGTAGCATCAGCATCTCGGCCTCCACCGCCTTTCCCCTGATGTCGGGGCGATGCAGGCGCAGCGGGCGTTCGAGGTGATATCCAATGGATTGGGTCGGATTCAGCGAGCCGAAGGGATCCTGGAACACCATCTGCACATCGGCGCGATACTGCTGCAGCCTGCTGCCGCGAAATGTGGCTATGTCCTCGCCGCGAAACCGGATCGCACCCCGTGTCGGATCGTAGACCCGGGCCAGCATGCGGGCGCAGGTGGATTTGCCGGACCCCGATTCACCCACCAGGGCGAGCGCGCGCCCGCGCGTCAGCCTGAGTGTGACCCCGGAGAGCGCGCGCAACACCGTCTGGTTGAGAAAGGCGCCGCCCAGGACGAAGTCCTTGTCCACGCCATCCATCTCGATGACGGTTTCTGCCGACCGGGCTTCACCGGCTGGGGCTAGTTCAGCAAGTGACATGCGGCCTCGCCTTGGTTTTGGGGATAGAAACGCAGTTCGGGCGCTTCGGCACGGCAGATGTCCATGGCGTGCGGACAGCGCGGGGCGAAGCGGCATCCGGTGGGCAAGGCCCGCAGATCGGGGGGCGATCCGGCAATGCCTTCCATGCGGACCCGCGGCCCGGTCAGGGGCGGAAAGCTGTTGCCCAGGGCGCGGGTATAGGGATGCTGGGGCTGGGTGAGGATGGCCTCGGCCGGCGCCACCTCCACCAGTTCACCCGAATACATCACGCCGATGCGGTCGCAGAACTCGATCATCAGCCCAAGGTCATGGGTGATGAACAGGACCGAGAAGCCCATGCGTGCCTTGAGCTCGACGATCTGCTCGATGATATCGCGCTGGACCACCACGTCGAGCGCCGTGGTCGGCTCGTCCATGATGATGAGGCGCGGCTGCAGCGCCAGGGCGATGGCGATGCAGATGCGCTGGCGCATGCCGCCGGAAAACTGATGCGGAAAATCGTCGAGCCGGCCCGGGGGAATGCCGACCAGCTCGAACAGTTCGACCGCCCGCGCCCGCGCCCCGCTCTTCCCCAGTTCGGGCTGATGGGTTTCGATCACGTCCATGATCTGCTCGGATACCGTGATCACCGGATTGAGTGCGTTCATGGCCGACTGGAAGACGAAGCTGACCTCATTCCAGCGATAGGCCTTGAGGCGCGCCTTGTCGAACTTGAGTACATCCTCGCCGTTGAGCCGGATTTCGCCTCCCGAGACCAGGCCAGGCAGGCGCGTCAGACGTGCCAGCGCGAAGGCGACGGTAGATTTGCCGCAGCCGCTCTCGCCGGCCAGGCCGAAGGCCTCGCCCTCGCGGATGTCGAAGTCGATGCCGTTGACGGCCCGGGCAATGGAATGTTCGCCCACATAGTCGACGGTGAGGTTGCGAACCTCGATCAAGGCCCGGTCAGAAGACATCGGCACTCCTTCCCCGGCGCGTCAGGAACCGGCGAATGCGGCCTATCTTGCGCGAGGCCTTCAGTTGCGGATTGGTGATCTCGTCCACGGCGAAATTGACCATGACCAGGGCGGCGCCCGTCAGCATGATGGCAATGCAGGGGGGCCAGATTTCCCACCAGGCATTGCTTTGCAGGGCCAGGTTGTTCTGCGCCCAATAGAGCATGGTGCCCCAGGTGACGGCATTGGGATCGCCCAGGCCGATGAACTCCAGCGCCGCTTCGGCCAGGATGGCCGCAATGGTCCCCAGCACCAGGCCTCCGACGAAGAAGCTGAGCATGTTGGGGAAGATTTCGACCAGGATGATGCGCCATTTCCGCTCGCCCATCAGTTCGGCGGACAGCACGAATTCGCGGGTCCGCAGTGACAGGGTCTGCGTTCGGATAGTTCTGGCCGGCCAGCCCCACCCGGTCAGGGCGAGCACGAGGCCGATGACCCATGGACTGGCTGTTTCCACCAT
>CAMLOA010000146.1 GCA_946481445.1 uncultured Devosia sp.
GCGGTGGATTCGGCGCAGGCGCAGATCGACCAGCTCGATGCCCAGCTTGCCCAGGCCCAGCTCAGCGTGGAATCGGCCGAGCTGAACCTGGCGCGCACCCGCATCGTGGCCCCGAGCGATGGGACTATCGTGGCGCTGCTGGTGGAGCCGGGACAGACCGTCAACGCCAATTCCACCATTCCCACCATCGTCAAGATTGCAGACCTCGACACGATGGTGATCAAGGCCGAGATCTCGGAAGCCGACGTGGTGCGGGTGCAGCCGGGGCAGCGGGTCTATTTCACCATCCTGGGCGAGCCCGACACGCAGATCGAGGCGACCCTGCGCGAAGTGGAACCGGCGCCGACCTCGATCAGCGAGGATACGGCCAGCACGGACAGCGCGGTGTACTACAACGGCCTGTTCGAGGTGCCCAACCCGGACCACAAGCTGCGCATCTCGATGACGGCGCAGGTGACGATCGTGCTGGACGAGGCGCTCGATACCCTGGTGCTGCCGGCGGGGCTGGTGACGCGCCGGGGACCCGATGGTGGTGTCGTGGTGCCGGTCTATGATCCGGCGACCCAGCAGGTGGCGCCGCGCCGCATCGAAGTGGGGCTCAACAACAACGTGATGGCCGAGGTGCTGAGCGGGCTCGAAGAGGGTGAGCAGGTGGTTTCGGGCAATCTGGCCGTGCCGGGCGGTCAGCAGGGACAACAGGGCGGCGGCAATTTCCGCATGGGCAGTGGCATGATGATGATGGGCGGGCCGCGCGGTGGCGGCTGAGGCAATTTCCGACCCCATCATCTCGCTGCGCGGCCTGACGCGGCAGTTCCAAACTGGCGGGGAAGCGGTCACCGTCCTCAGGGACGTGGACCTCGATATCCACCGGGGCGAGCTGGTGGCCATCATGGGCCAATCGGGGTCGGGCAAATCGACGCTGATGAACATATTGGGATGCCTGGACCGGCCGACCAGCGGCCGCTACCACTTTGCCGGCAAGGATGTCGGCAAGCTGGGCGCCGATGCACTGGCCGAGCTGCGGCGCGAGCATTTTGGCTTCATCTTCCAGCGGTACCAGCTGCTGGCCGACCTCGACGCAGTCGAGAATGTGGAGATGCCGGCCATCTATGCCGGGGTGGATGGCGGGGCGCGGCGGCAGCGGGCCATCGACCTGTTGACCCGGCTGGGGCTGGGCGAGCGGCTGGACCATCGGCCCAATGCCCTCTCGGGCGGCCAGCAGCAGCGCGTCAGCGTGGCGCGGGCCCTGATGAATGGCGGCGAGGTGATCCTGGCGGACGAGCCGACCGGCGCGCTCGACAGCAAGAGCGGCAAGGAGCTGATGGCGCTGCTGCATGAGCTGCATGGCGAGGGGCACACGATCATCATCGTGACGCATGACCCGCTGATCGCGGCGCAGACGCAGCGGGTGATCGAGATATCGGATGGCGCCATCATCGGGGACCGGCGCAATGGCGTGGAGACGCGCACCGAGCGCGCCAAGGAAACCATCCGCCGTATTGCCCGCTGGCGCGAGGGGTTCGATCGCAGCGTCGAGGCCCTGCGCATGGCGCTGCGGGCGATGATCGCGCACAAGCTGCGCACGTTCCTGACCATGCTGGGCATCATCATCGGCATCGCCTCGGTGGTGAGCGTGGTGGCCCTTGGACAAGGCAGCCAGCAGACCGTGCTGGCCAATATAGCTTCGATCGGTACGAACACGATCAATGTCTATCCCGGTTCCGGCTTCGGCGACCGGCGGTCGGCCCGCATCGAGACGCTGCTGCCCAGCGATGCCGAGGCGCTGCAGATGCAGCCCTTCGCCGACAGCGTTTCGCCGCAGGTGTCGTCCAATGCCACGGTGCGCTATCGCAATACCTCCTCCAACGCCTCGGTGACCGGGGTGGGCGAGGGCTACTTCCAGGTGAATGGCCGGACGTTTTCGGCGGGCGTCGGTTTCAGCGCGGACAGCATTTCCGGGCTGACTCAGGAGGCGGTGATCGACCAGAATGCGGCGACGGCAATCTTCACCAGCGGCGAGAACCCGATCGGGCAGGTGATCATGCTGGGGCGCGTGCCGGTGCGGGTGATCGGCGTGGTGGAGACCGTCACCGGCTTCGGGCCCGGCGGCAACCAGGCCAATATCTATGTGCCCTATACGACAGCCATGACCCGCATCCTGGGGCAGGGCCACCTCAATTCCATCGCCGTGCGCATTGCCGACGACTATGACATGGCGCAGGCGGAAGCCGAGATCACCGAACTGATCACGCGACTGCATGGCGGGGACACGGACTTCTTCCTGCAGAATACGGACACGATCCGCGACACGATCGAATCGACGGCGGCGACGCTGACGCTGCTGATCTCGACCATTGCGGTGATCTCGCTGGTGGTGGGCGGCATCGGGGTGATGAACATCATGCTGGTCAGCGTCTCCGAGCGCACCAGGGAGATCGGCATCCGCATGGCGGTGGGGGCGCGACGGGGCGATATCCTGCGGCAATTCCTGATCGAGGCGGTGCTGGTGTGCTTCGTGGGCGGGGCGGCCGGGGTGGCGCTGAGCTTTGGACTGGGCAGTGCCCTGACGGCACTGGTATCGGGCGCCCGCGTCAGTTATTCGCCCGAATCCATCGTGGTGGCCATTGCCTCGGCCAGCCTGATCGGGGTGATCTTCGGGTTCATGCCGGCCCGCTCGGCGGCGCGGCTCGACCCGGTCGAAGCGCTGGCGCGGGAATGAGGGCTGGGGCACGGCCCGGCCTCTCCCCTGCGGCGTTGCCCATTGGCCACGATAAACCCGGGTCGGCCGGGCGCGGATCATCAAAGGTTGCTCGCGGCCATCTGGTCGCCCTAAACTTGCCATCAAGCCACCGCCTGTTGGGCAGGCGTGGCGTCAGCGCAGGGGCGGGGCGGGAGGCTTAACGGAATCTTTCCGTCCCCGAGGGCATTATCGGCTTCTGCCTAAGTGGTTGAAGCGTAACGGGCGGGAACAGGTCCACTGCATAGCGCACGATTGGTAACGAGTATTGGCGCCGTGTGCGTTGCTGCCGCATTGGCAGCGGCTCCTGTTGCCGCATTCGAGCTGTTCGGCATCAAGTTCTTCGAAGACCAGGCCGAGATCGACGCCGAGGCGGTGATCGTGGACCCGCAGCCGTATTACGTGAGCGTAGCGGTCAACGCGGTGGGCGGACTGGAGGCCGTGGTCCGCAATGCGTCGGCGCTGGTGGCCGACCAGAACGAGCCCGCCTCCGGCGCGGCGGGGCTGCTGGCCAAGGCGCGCGGCGACTACAAGCGCATCGTGGCAGCCCTCTACAACGAGGGCCACTATGGCGGGGTGGTGAGCATCCGCATCGGCGGGCAGGAGGCGGCCAACCTTCCCCCCGATGTCGACATGCCCGACCCGGTGGATGTGGTGATCGCGGTCGATCCCGGCCCGTTGTTCCGGTTCAACAGCGTCAATATCGTCAACCAGGCGCCGCCGACCAGCGACCCCTATGACCAGGTCGACCTGCCGATCAATCGTGGTTTCGGGGCGGGCGAAGTTGCCAGGTCGAGCGTGATCCTGGCCGCTGAGACTCTGGTGCTGGACGCCTGGCGGCAGCAGGGCCATCCCAAGGCCGTGATCGTCACCCGCGACGTGGTGGCCGATCATGCGACGCAGACCGTGGATGCCACCATTACCGTCAATCCCGGCCCGAAGGCGGCATTTGGCGCGGTGACGGTGAGCGGCACCGAGACGCTGGACCCCGATTTCATCGTCCGCCAGACCGGGCTGGTGCCGGGCGAGGAATATGATCCGGACGAACTGGCCCTGGCGCAGAAGCGGCTCGACCGGCTCGAAGTGTTCCGGGCGGCGCGGCTGGTGGCGGCAGAATCGGTGGGTGCCGACGGGTTGCTGCCCTATGAGGTGATCGTGCAGGAGCTGCCGGGGCGGCGCTTCGGGGTGGGCGCCAGTTTCTCAACCGTCGACGGGCTGGGGCTGGAAGCCTACCACCTGTGGCGGAACCTGTTCGGGCAGGCCGAAAGGCTGCGGCTGGATGCGCGGGTGGCCAGCATCGCCTGGCCGCTGGACACGGCGCAGTTCGACTATTTCTTCGGCGGCACCTTCACCAAGCCGGGCATCTTCACGCCCGATACCGATCTCATCGCGGCGATCTCGGCGGAGCGCACGGTCTACCCGACCTTTACCGAAACCTCGGCCGCCGGACGGATCGGGCTCACGCATATCTTTTCCGACCAGATCACCTTCGAGGGCGGGGCGCAGTTCGAGCGCAACCGGTTCGACGATGCGTTCGGCACGCGCGATTTTTCCACGCTGGGGCTCTATGCAGGCGCCGTGCTGGATTTCCGGGACGACAGTGTCGACCCCACCAGCGGGTGGTACCTGTCGGCCAATCTGGAGCCCTTCTACGAATTCACCTATGGCAACGCCCAGGGTCGCGTGGTGGTCGAGGGGCGCACCTATTTCGGCTTCGGCGAAGACGATCCGTTCGTGCTGGCGGGGCGGCTCAAGGCGGGAGCGCTGCTGGGGCCGGACCTCAGCGAAATTCCGCCTGACAAGCTGTTCTTTGCCGGTGGCGGAGGGTCGGTGCGCGGCTATGCCTACAAGTCCATCGGCGTGGACGACGGCATGGGCAACGTGACGGGAGGACGCTACCTGCTCGAAGCCTCGCTCGAGGCACGGGCCAAGGTGACCGAGAGCATCGGCGTGGTCGGGTTCGTGGATGGCGGATATGTGGCTGCCGACACCTTCCCGGGGCTGGACGACCTTTATCTCGGCGCCGGTATCGGCGTGCGATACTATACCGGCCTGGGGCCGCTGCGCGCCGACATCGCCATTCCGCTCAACAAGCGGCCGGGCGATGCCGACTATGCCATCTATGTCGGCATCGGGCAGGCCTTCTGATGCGCCGGCTCCTGCTTGTCCCCACCGTTCTGCTTGGCCTGGGCGTCCCCGCGGCGCTGGTGGCGCAGGACGTGCTCACCATGAACCAGGAAGAGCAGAAGGACTGGCTGACCAGTTTCGTCCAGGACCGGCTGTCGACGCCCGAGAGGCAGATCCGGCTTTCCAATATCGACGGCGCGCTGGGCTCGGACGTGTCGGTGCGCGAGATCACCATTTCGGACGCCGAAGGCGTATGGCTGCGGATCAACAATGCCCGGCTCAACTGGAGCCAGGCCGCCCTGTTCACCGGGCGGCTGGAAGTGCGCTCGCTGGCAGCCGATTCGATCGAGTTCATCCGCAATGTCGTGCCGGTGGAGGGCGCGGTGGACCTGCCGGCGCCGGAAGCGACGGGGCTGCAGGTGCCGGAATTTCCGGTTGCGGTGATCCTCGAGGAACTGTCGGTGCCGCAGGTGACGTTCGGGGAGAACGTATTCGGGCTGGGTTCGGCCATCTCGGTCGCCGGTGCCATGACGCTCGATGGCGGCAATCTGGACGCCGAACTGGACATCGTGCGGCTCGACGGACCGGGCGGAACGCTGGACCTCGACGTAGCCTACCAGCGCGAGGGGCAAGTGGTGGACGTGGCGCTGGCGCTGACCGAACCGGAAAACGGGGTCATCGCCAACCTGCTCAATATCGAGAACAGGCCGGCCATGTCGCTCAGCATCACCGGGCAGGGGCCGTTGAGCGACCTGACGACGGAACTGGTGCTGGCGGCCAATGGGCAGACGGCGCTCAGTGGTGGCGCGACAGTGACGGAGCGGGCCGACGGGCTCGCGGTCGAGGTGGACCTGGCCGGGCCTCTGGCTATGTTGATGGCCGAACCGTACCGGCCCTTCTTCGGGATGGAGACATCCCTTGTCGCTTCGGCGCTGCTGCGCGAGGGCGGCGGGCTTTCCATCCCGCAGTTCCGCCTGGTGGGCGGCAACATGGTGCTGGGGGGCAATGCGGAAACGACCGCAGACAATTTCCTGTCGC
>CAMLOA010000147.1 GCA_946481445.1 uncultured Devosia sp.
ACCAGTTCAACATTCCGCTGGTCCATGTCGATGCATCAAAGCTCTTCCTGGGCGAATTGGACGGCCAGTCCGACCCCGAGACCAAGCGCAAGATCATTGGCCGCCTGTTCATCGAGGTCTTCGAGGCTGAAGCGAAGAAGCTCGGGGGCGCCGAATTCCTGGCCCAGGGCACGCTCTATCCCGACGTCATCGAGTCTGTGTCGTTCACCGGCGGCCCCTCGGTCACGATCAAGAGCCACCACAATGTCGGCGGTCTGCCCGAGCGCATGAACATGCAACTCGTCGAGCCGCTGCGCGAACTCTTCAAGGACGAAGTCCGCGCCCTCGGCCGTGAACTGGGCATTCCGGAGAGCTTCATCGGTCGCCATCCCTTCCCGGGGCCGGGTCTCGCCATTCGCTGCCCCGGCGGAATCACGCCGGAAAAGCTGGATATCCTGCGCCAGGCCGATGCCATCTATCTCGACGAAATCCGCAAGTCGGGCCAGTACGACAAGATATGGCAGGCCTTCGCCGTGCTGCTGCCGGTGCAGACCGTGGGCGTCATGGGCGACGGGCGCACCTACGAATTCGTCTGCGCGCTGCGCGCGGTAACTTCGGTCGATGGCATGACGGCTGATTTCTATCAGTTCGACATGAATTTCCTGGGGCGCACGGCCACCCGCATCATCAACGAAGTCCGCGGCATCAACCGCGTCGTCTACGACGTGACGAGCAAGCCGCCCGGCACGATCGAGTGGGAATAGCGCCTAGCGAACCGACCCGGACAGTTTTGACACAACCTTGCGGCGAACTTCACGCAAGGTCGCAGCGAGGCGGTTGGGCTGGGAAAGGTCGGATGCTTCTGCTCTGTAGCGGGACATCAGGTACTCGCGGGTATCGGTCAGCTTCGCCAGGTGCGTCACCGTCTTCTGCCGCAGCACCAGGCCCAGCGGGGTGGCAATGGCACTGCGAGCGGCCAGGTTATGGCCATGGGAGCGTAGGGTTTCGTGCGTTTGCCCCGCCGAAAGCAGGAAGGCGCTCAAGTAGAGTTCGATGGCGTGGATTGCCGCTAGCCGGAACGGTGCGCGGGATTGAGGCGCGCCAGAGCGGGCCAGGCTCTCGAGCATTTCAGCTGCTTTGCCGTATTCATCGGCCAAGGCGAGCAGTTCAGCGGGTGTGGCGCTTGGATGGCCCGTGCGGGCGGCATTCTGCGGAGTGTCACCGGGCCCGGACTTTGTCGCCACGCTCACTCCGCGGGTTGCGCCATGGGTGGGGACCTTAGTGAACCAAAGCCCCGAACGTGCCGGCCGATCCAGTCGAGCACGGCCAGCGCGACCTTTTCCACCGGCTTGCGGAAGCGCCACTCGACCATGTTGGCAAACACGATGGCCATGAGAAATGTCGTTGCCATGACCAGAACCAGGCTGAGCCAGGCCGGCATGTAAAGGTCGAACGTGGCCAGGAAGCTGATGCCCACATTCTCGTGGATCAGGTACCACGAAAAGCTCAGCAGTCCGACCTTGGCGACGGCATTGGACACCACTGGCACGGTCGGGATGGAGCGGCCCGAAGCGAAGCGCAGGAACAGCAGGGCCAGGCCCAGATAGGCCATGGCGCACACCGTAGCGGTGATCCACCCATCATGAAGCTCAAAGGAATAGGCCTCGAGCCAGACGACAGCGGTCGAGAGCACGACATTGGCGAGCAGCAGGCCGCGCACGTTCATCGCGCCCATTTGCAGCTGCCGGCCGAGGATGCCCACGGCGAAGAAGGTCAGGTACGGGGCGATGGCGAGAAACTTCAGCAGCGACTGCGGGGTCACCGGACCGCTGCCATAACTGGAGAACAGCGTCGAAACCGCCCATACCGGCGCCATGACGATGGCCAGCCAGGCAAAGACCCGCGTGAACGTGGCCTGGTCGCGGAACACTCCGGCCAGGATCGCCACAAGCAGGTAGAATTTCACCTCGACGGCGATCGACCAGAAGGACCCATCGATCCACTCCCCGATTTCGCCGATGAAGAACAGGTTCATCACCACGTCGAGCGGACCGGGGGCCACGACGTGGAACTTGGCTTCCGGCACGCTGGGGATGTAGGCCACGAGCCCGAATATGAACAGCAGCAGCACGGCGGCCACGAAGGCGGGGTAGATCCGGGAGAACCGCCGCGCCAGGAACACGCCGACCGTCGACGAGCGCTCCAGCGTCATGAAGATGCAGTAGCCCGAGATGATGAAGAAGAAATAGACCCCGACCCAACCGAAGAAGACCGGCAGGGGGGCTCCTTCTATGATGTTCAGGGCCGACGACGGCAAGCGCGCCGTAAAATGAAAGAGCACCACCATCAGGATGGCGATGCCTCTGAAGACGTCGATGGTTTCGACCCGGCCCGTGGTCATGATCTGCACTCTTGTCCGCACCCGGAGCATATCCGTTCGCGGGCAAGCCGCGCGGACATCTCAAGCCTAGCGTTAATGGGTAAAGGTTTAGGCAATTGCGGGCCGGGTCCTGCCGCATTTGCATTCCCGGGACACCGTGCTAAACGTGCCCGCCAATTCCGGAATCCCAGCCCAGGCAGGCCATGTCAGAAGAGAACATTCTCCGCGAAGTCGATGAGGAGCTGCGCAGCGATCGCGTGCGCGCCCTGTGGCGCCGCGTCGCCCCCTATGTCATCGGCGCGGCAATCGGCGTTGTCGCCATCGTGGCGGTTAACGAGGGCTGGACCTGGTATCACGCCAACAACGCCGCCCAGTCGTCCGACGAGCTCTACGCTGCGTTCGACCTGATCGATGGCGGCGACCTGGCGGCCGCGCAGACGCAGCTCGATTCCGTCATCGCCAATGGATCGGGCAGCTACCCCGTGCTGGCCCAGTTCCGCAAGGCCGGCCTGCTCGCCAAGGAAGGCAAGACTGCCGAGGCCGTCGCTGCCTATGACGCATTGGCCAACAGCCAGTCCGATGCGCGCCTGCGCGAACTCGCTTTGGTGCTGGCCGCTAACCTCCTGGTGGATTCGGGCACCCTAACCGATGTCGAGGCGCGGGCGTCTACCATTGCCACCGAGGGCAATCCCCTTCGCAATGCGGCGCGCGAGGCCATCGGGCTCGCCCAATACAAGGCCGGGGACTATGCCGGCGCGCAGGCCAGCTTCGAAGCGGTGGTCAACGATCCGCTGAGCCAGAGCAGCACGCGCAACCGTATGGGCTATTACCTGGCCCAGCTCCTCGCCGAGGGCGCCATCAGCTACGACGAGCCGGCCGATCCTGCCGAGGCAGCGGCTTCGGCCATCGATGCCATCGTCGAGGGAGACGAAGCACCCGCCGCGGACACCGTATCGACCGAGACCCCGGCGGCCGCCCCTGAAGCCGAGCCGGCCGCGCAGTAAGCGGCGGTATCTGCCTGCCTGATGATTGGAACGCCATGACCGTTACCGTTGCCATTGTCGGGCGTCCCAATGTCGGCAAGTCCACGCTGTTCAACCGGCTGGTCGGTCGCAAGATCGCCTTGGTCGACGATACGCCCGGCGTGACGCGCGACCGCCGCGAGGCGGAAGGGCGCATTGCCGATCTGCGTTTCCGTATCCTGGACACGGCCGGTTATGAGGACGTCAAGGACGGCAGCCTCGAGGACCGGATGCGCCAGCAGACCGAACTGGCCATCCGGGAAGCCGACGTCATCCTGTTCATGATCGACGCGCGGGCCGGTGTCACGCCGCTCGACCAGCGCTTCGCCCAGGTGCTGCGCAAGGCCGGCAAGGATGTCCATTTGGTGGGCAACAAGGCAGAAAGCGGGGCGGCCGAGGCGGGGCTCGTCGAGGCCTTCAAACTCGGTTTCGGTGAGGCAATTCCTCTGTCTGCCGAACACGGCCTTGGGCTGTCCGAGCTCTATTCCATCGTTTCGGCGGCCATCGACAAGGCAGCGGCCGAGCAGGAAGCGCGTGAGGCTGTCGGTGACCTGGACGAACTGCCCGAAGTCGATGTCGACATCACGCCCGACATGCTGGAAGGCGAGGGCGATGAGGCGACGCTGCGCTGGAATCCGCGGCGCCACCTCAACGTGGCGATCGTAGGCCGTCCTAATGCCGGCAAGTCGACGCTGATCAACCGCATGGTGGGCGAGGATCGCGTGCTGGTCGGCCCCGAGGCCGGAATTACCCGCGATTCCATCCTGGTGCCTTGGGAATGGGAAGGCCGCACCATCAACCTGGTGGACACCGCCGGTATCCGCCGCCGCTCGCGCGTCACCGAAAAGCTGGAAAAGCTGGCCGTCGGAGACAGCCTGCGCTCCATCCAGTATGCCGAAGTGGTCGTGCTGATGCTGGACGCCACCATTCCGTTCGAGAAGCAGGATCTGGCCCTGGCCGATCTGGTCGAACGGGAGGGGCGTGCCATGGTCATCGCCCTCAACAAGTGGGACCTGATCGAGGACAAGAACAAGGCCCTGAGCGAGTTGCGCGAGGCCTGCGAGCGCCTGCTGCCGCAATTGCGCGGCATTCCGTTGGTCACCCTGTCCGGCCTGACCGGCAAGAACATCGACAAGCTGATGGCAGCCATTTTCGAGATCGAGCGGAGCTGGAATGCTCACGTCTCGACCGCCCGGCTCAATCGCTGGCTCTCGGGCATGGTCGAGAGCCATCCGCCGCCGGCCGTGTCCGGTCGCCGCCTGAAGCTGCGCTACATGACGCAGGCCAAGACGCGCCCACCCAGCTTCATCCTGTTCGCTTCGCGGCCCGAGGCCCTGCCCATGGCCTATCAGCGCTACCTCGTAAATGGCCTGCGCGAAGCTTTCGACATCAAGGGCGCGCCGATCCGGCTATGGGTCCGCGGCGGCAAGAACAATCCTTATGACGACCCGGACAAGCGCCGGATCGGGTGATTTGGCAATGCCCGGTAGGACCAAAGTCGGGCATGCCATTTTTTCCACACCCATGGTGCAACCAAATGGTTTGCCCCTATATTGCACCCGTCAAAGCGACCCGATGCTGAGTGCGGGGCCGCATGCATTGAAACTCAATTGTTCATAGAAATTCTGATCGTCGTCGTCCTGACAGTGGTCAACGGCCTGTTGGCAATGTCGGAGCTAGCCGTCGTCTCGGCGCGCCCCGCCCGCCTGCGGGCCATGGCAGAGGCGGGCAATCGCGGCGCGGCGACCGCTATCGAACTGGCCGAGGATCCTGGCAAGTTCCTGTCGTCGGTGCAGATCGGCATTACCCTCGTCGGTATCCTCTCCGGTGCCTTTTCCGGTGCCACGCTGGGCCTGCGCCTCACCGACTGGCTGGAATCGGTGGGTGTGCGCGACAACATCGCCGACGTGCTGGGCGTTGGTGTCGTGGTGGTGCTCATCACCTACATGTCCCTGATCGTCGGCGAACTGGTGCCCAAGCAGATCGCGCTGCGCGACGCGGAGGGCGTTGCCGCCCGCGTTGCCCCGGCCATGAAGCTGCTTGCCGCGGTCGGCTCGCCGGTCGTGTGGATCCTGGACGTTTCCGGCAAGGGCCTGCTGACCCTCCTGGGGCAGGGCGGCGAATCCGAGGAAAAGGTCACCGAGGAAGAGGTCAAGACCATCATCGCCGAGGCCACGACCGCCGGTGTGATCGAGAGCGACGAACACTCCATGATCTCGGGCGTGATGCGCTTGGCGGACCGCTCGGCACGCGGGCTGATGACGCCCCGGCTCGATGTCGACGTCATCGACCTCAGCGACGATAGCGACGAGATCCGCAAGACCATTCTGGATACACATCGTTCGCGCCTGCTCGTGCAGGACGGCGACGCCGATTCCATTATCGGCGTGCTGGCCATCAAGGACATCATCGGCGTCTTTGCCGGCAACGAGCCGATGGATCTGCGAAAGTTCGTGCAGCCCGTGCCAGTCGTCAT
>CAMLOA010000148.1 GCA_946481445.1 uncultured Devosia sp.
CCGGCCCCAGAGGATCTGCTGGCGGGCCAACTGGCCAGCGCGAGCCGAGGGGCTTTCGAGGGACATCAGGAGCCCGGCCCGGATCTGGTTGCGCACCCGCACCACTTCCTCGTCGGTAATGGTCTCGGTCGCCCGCTTGAGTTCGTCGAGCACCACGGGCACCAGGTCGGAGACTTCCTCTTCGCCGGTTGCCGCCGCCACGCCGAACACGCCGCTATCGGCAAAGGCCCAGTGGAACGAATAGACCGAATAGCAGAGGCCGCGCTTCTCGCGCACCTCCTGGAACAGGCGCGAGCTCATGCCGCCGCCCAGGATGGATGCCAGCACCTGCGCGGCGTAGAAGCCGTCCGAATTATAGGCGCGGCCCTCGAAGCCAAGGACGATATGGGCCTGCTCGTGGTCGGAAACCAGCCGCTCCTCGCCGCCCTGGTACTCGGCTCTTTGCGGGGCAGGCGCGCCATTGGGCTTGAGCGTGGCGAAGCGCTCGGCGGCCACTTCCACCAAGCCCTCATGGTCCACATTGCCGGCCGCGGCGATCACCATGTGGTCGCCCACATAGTTGCGGCTCATGTATTTGCGGATCATGTCCGGGTTGAAGTCGCGAACCGAATCCACCGTCCCCAAAATGGTGCGGCCAATCGGCTGGGTGGGAAAGGCAGCCTGCTGGAACAGATCGAAGACATGGTCGTCCGGATTGTCGCGCGCGGCGCCGATCTCCTGGACGATGACATGTTTCTCGCGCGTCAGCTCGTCGTCCTCGAACAGCGAATTCTGCAGGATGTCGCTGAGGATGTCGGCGGCCAGCACCACGTCGTCCTTGAGCACGCGGGCGAAATAGCCGGTATGTTCGATCGAGGTTGCCGCATTGAGGTCGCCGCCCACATTCTCGATGGCTTCGGCGATTTGCAACGAATTGCGTGTCTTGGTGCCCTTGAAGGCCATGTGTTCGAGCAGGTGCGAGATGCCGTGCTCGGCCTTGCGCTCGCTGCGCGCCCCCGCCTTGACCCAGACCCCCAGCGAGGCACTTTCAAGGTGCGGCATGTCGTCGGTCAGCACCACCATGCCATTGGCCAGGGTCGTCGATTGTACGCTCACGCGGTCGTCCTCCTCGGGCCGACGGTGGAGCGACCACCGGCCAGCTCGTTCCGTCGTCAGGCGGCGCGCGTACGCGCCGAGATGAAGTTTTCGACCGCCTGCTGGTCGTTGGCAAGAACGCTCAGGCGCTCCTGCCTTCCATAGAGGTCGGCAAGCCAGGCCGGCAGGTGCGGATCGATGCCGCTGGCGGCCTGCACAGCCGCCGGGAACTTGGCCGGATGCGCCGTGGCCAGCGTGATCATCGGCGTCGCCGCGTGCGGCTGTTGTCGGGCGACATGCACGCCGACGGCCGTGTGCGGATCGAGCAGGTAACCCGAGCGCTGGTGCGCATCGGCAATGGTGGCGCTGGTCTCGGCCTCGCCGGTCGTGCCCGCGGCAAAGTCGCGGCGGATGCTGGCAATGGCCGCCTCCGGCAGGGCGAAGCCGCCCGATTGCTTGAGCCCGTCCATCATGCGAACCACGGCCCCGGCATCGCGGCCGGCACTTTCGAACAACAGCCGCTCGAAATTGGACGAGATCTGGATGTCCATGGACGGGCTGATGGTTGGCACGACCCCGTCCATCTCGTAGCGGCCCGTATCGATGGTCCGGCGCAGGATGTCGTTGGCATTGGTGGCCACGACCAGCCGCTCGATCGGCAGGCCCATCATCTTGGCGCAGTAGCCGGCGAAGATGTCGTCGAAATTGCCGGTCGGCACGGTGAAGCTCACCTTGCGATGCGGCGCCCCCAGCGAAACGGCGGAGGTGAAGTAGTAGACGATCTGCGCGACGATCCGGCCCCAGTTGATGGAGTTCACCCCGGAGAGCCGCACGGAATCGCGGAACCGGTGGTTGTTGAACATCGCCTTGACGATGTTCTGGCAGTCGTCGAACGTCCCCTCGAGCGCAATGTTGTGGACATTGGCGTCCAGTACCGTCGTCATCTGCAGGCGCTGGACCGGCGAGGTCCGGCCCTGCGGATGCAGGATGAAGATGTCGGTGGTGTCGCGCCCGCGGAAGGCCTCGATGGCGGCCGATCCCGTATCGCCGGACGTAGCCCCGACTATGGTTGCCCTGAGCCCCCGCTCGGCCAGGACATGATCCATGACGCGGCTGAGGAACTGCATGGCCACGTCCTTGAAGGCCAGGGTCGGGCCGTGGAACAGTTCCAGCACGAAATGATTGGGCTCGAGCTCCACCAGCGGCGTCACCGACGGATGCCGGAATACCGCATAGGCCTCGTCGACAATGCCCTTCAAGCGCGCCGCAGGAATTTCGTCGCCGGTGAAGCGGCTGATGATGGCATAGGCCACATCGGCATAGGGCCTGCCGGCAAAGCCGGCTATTTCGGCGGCATCGAGCTGCGGCCAGGTCTGGGGCACATAGAGCCCGCCATCGCTGGCCAGCCCCGCCAGGACCGCGTCAGAGAAGCCGAGTACCGGCGCCTGGCCGCGGGTCGATACGAATTTCATGGGATGATTGCGCTCATTTGAATTGCTGCAAACTAGTCAAGCCGGGCCGTAACCGCAAGTACGGCGAGCCTAGTCCTTGCCCGCCGCCCGCTGGCGCCAGAGCCAGAAGCCCAGCATCACCACCGCAACGATGGCAAAGCCGTACCAGGTATAGGCATAGCCCAGGTGGTTGTTGGGAAACTCCACCACCGTTTCGCCACCCTGGGGGAGTTCCCCCGCCTCGCCTGCCGGCAGGTCGACATAGAAGGGCGCGAAGGGCGCCAGCGCCGGGTCGACCAGTCCGGCCAGACGCGCGGGATCGCGCACCCACTCGATGCGATTGGAGGTGTCCGCGCTGGGGGTCATCATCCCGGCGCGCTCGCCCGGCCGGAACAGGCCGGTGATCGACACCAGGTCCGCGCCGCTGTCGCCATCGGTGACCGCAGCTTCCTGATAGGCCTCCGGCACGAATCCGCGGTTGACGAAGACAGTACCGCCCTCGCTCAGCACGAAGGGCGTCATCACCCAATAGCCGGGGCCGGACGCGGCGCCCTGAGCATTGGCGAGGCTGGTGAACACGGTCACCGTCTGGCTGTAGCGGAACGAACCGGTCAGGGTCACCGGCTGATACGCAAGTGCATCGAGATCAAGTCCAGCCCATTCGGAGGCCCGGGGCGCAGCCACCGGCTCGGCGGTGAGCCGTGCATCCACCGCAGCGATCAGCGCTTCCTTCTCGGCCAGCCGCTGCATCTGCCAGTTGCCAAGCCAGGCGCAGGTGGCGGCCAGCGCCAGCATCAGCCCGGCAAACAGCCAGGTCATTACCGGTCCGGGCCGCTTCGCGCTGGGCGTCATTGATGGCCCTCATGGGCATCGTGGCGGTACTGCAGGGCCACCAGCACGCCCTTGAACGGCGGCAGCAGGGCCAGCGACAGCAACACGGTTGTCGGGATCCACAGCAGCAGGTGCACCAGGGGCGGCGGATTGAACATTGCTCCCACGGCCAGGGCGAGGATCACGACGACAGGTGCCACCAGGAAGATGACGAAGATGGCCGGCCCGTCGCCGCTGTCGGCGAATTTGAGATCGAGCCCACAGGAGGTACAGGCCGGCGCCACCTTGAGGTAGCCGGCGAACAGCTTGCCCTGGCCGCAGCGCGGGCAGCGGCAGGTGAGGCCGGCAACGAAGGGGGAAGGCTGCGCCATCAAGGGCTCCAAACAATTCGGGGCGCAGCTTGCGGCTGCGCCCCGTGCGTATCGGCGGGGTATGCTAGTGGCTGAGGGCCACGCCCCAGCTGCCCCAGACATAGATGGATGCGAACAGGAACAGCCAGACCACGTCCACGAAATGCCAGTACCAGGCGGCAAATTCGAAGCCAAGGTGACGCTCGGGCGTGAAGTGGCCGCGTTCCGCGCGGATCAGGCAGACGAGCAGGAAGATGGTGCCGATCAGCACGTGGAAGCCATGGAAGCCGGTCGCCATGAAGAAGGTGGCGCCATACATGGTGGCTTCCGGGCCGCCGAAGAGGAAACCGGCATGGGTGTATTCGAGGAACTGCACATAGGAGAACAGCACGCCCAGCGCCACGGTCAGCACCAGGCCCCAGCGCAGGCCCTGGCGGTCGCCCTCGAGCAACGCATGGTGCGCCCAGGTGACGGTGGTGCCCGAGGTCAGAAGGATCAGCGTGTTGAACAGCGGCAGGTGGAAGGGGTCGAACAGTTCCACGCCGGTCGGCGGCCAATGCCCGCCGGTGGCGGCGACGCGGGCATACTGCTCCACATCGTCGACGCGGAAGAAGCCGTCGAAATAGCCCCAGAACCAGGCCACGAAGAACATGACTTCCGAGGCGATGAACAGCATCATGCCATAGCGGTGATGCATCTGCACGACCGGGGTGTGATAGCCTTCATCGGCTTCCTTGATGACGTCGCTCCACCAGGCGAACATGGTGTAGAGCACGCCGGCCAGGCCGATGAAGAAGACCCACGGGGTCCAGTTGTGCATCCAGAACACCGCGCCGATCGCCAGGATCAGCACTGCGGCGGACATGACGAACGGCCACGGGCTCGGTTCGACCATATGGTAGTCGTGGTTCTTGGCTATGCCGGCCATGGTCAGCTTCCCCCGTTGTCTGAAGCGTAGAAGGTATAGGAGAGAGTGATCTCTCGGATGGTGTCGAGCTCTTGGTTCTGGTCGAGCTCGGGATCGACGAAGAACACGATCGGCATGTCCACGGTCTCGCCGGGCTGCAGCGTCTGCTCGGTGAAGCAGAAGCATTCGATCTTGTTGAAATAGACGCCGGCCCGCTCGGGCGTGACGTTGAAGATGGCGGTGCCGGTTACCGGCTTGTCCGAATAGTTGGTGGCCACGTAGTTGACCGTGTCGACCTTGCCGATGCTGTCGGTAATGGTCGGGGCGGCCGTCACGGTCCAGGCCAGGTCATTGGAGACATTGGCGTCGAAGCGCACCGTCATCTGCCGCGCAATAGCGCCCTTGGGGGCGTCCCCGGCCACCTGGGTCGTACCGCCAAAGCCGGTGATCTGGCAGAACAGCTGGTAGAGCGGAACCGATGCATAGGCCAGCCCGACCATGCCCATGGCGACGACGAGGCCGCCCAGGGCCACGCGCTTGTTGCGGCGGGCCAGTGCGGTATCGGCCTGCGGGTGGCTCAGCTCTGCCATCACAGCGCCCGGTCGAACAGGGCCGGCCCCATCTTGACGATGGTCAGCGTGTAGAAGGTCAGGGCAAACAGCAGCAGGGCCAGCCCGAGCGCAATGGACCGGCGGCGGCGCAGCTTGGCGCGCGCGGCGGCGGCCTCCGGCGTCTCCGGTTCGATGCTGCGGATTTCGTCGGGCGCGCTCATGCTCCGAACATCCCGAACCGTGCAAGCAGGCTGTCGCTCATCAGGGCGAGAAACACGATGAACAGGTAGCTCAGCGAATAGGTGAACAGCACGCGGGCCGAGCGGCGCATCGCCACGTCGTCGCCCGTTCGCAGCAACCGGAAGGCCAGCACAAGGAAAGACGCGCCGGTGATCACGGCGACCACGCCATAGACCGGGCCGGCAAAGCCCAGCCACACCGGCAGCAGGGCCGAGGCGGCCAGCAGCACGGCATAGGCAAAGATCTGCCGCTTGGTGGATTCATTGCCCGCCACATTGGGCATCATGGGCACGCCGGCCGCGCCATAGTCGGACTGCTTGTAGAGCGCCAGCGCCCAGAAATGGGGCGGCGTCCACAGGAAGATGATGAGGAAGAGTACCACGCTCTCGAGGCTGATCGTGCC
>CAMLOA010000149.1 GCA_946481445.1 uncultured Devosia sp.
CGGCGACGTCACGGTGGTAGTCGGCGGGGTCATTCCCGAGCCCGACTACGACTTCCTCTACGAGGCCGGCGTCGCCGCCATTTTCGGACCCGGCACCAATGTGCTCGACGCGGCCTTTTCGGTGCTCAACGAAATCGAGGGAAGGCTCTCCAATCGATGATCGGCCGGCTCAATCACATCGCCATTGCCGTGCCGGACCTTGCCGCCGCGGCCGCAAAGTATCGCGACCAGCTCGGTGCAGCGGTCGGGGCGCCGCAAGCCCTGCCCGAGCATGGGGTGACCGTGGTCTTTGTCGACACCGGCAACAGCAAGGTGGAACTGCTTGAACCGCTGGGCGAAGGCTCCCCCATTGCGGCATTCCTCGAGAAAAATCCGGCCGGCGGCATGCATCACATCTGCTTCGAGGTGCCCGACATCATGGCGGCGGCGGAACGACTCCGCGCCGGTGGCGCGCGCATCCTGGGCGATGGCGCGCCCAGGACCGGCGCCCATGGCAAGCCGGTGCTGTTCCTGCATCCCAGGGATTTCCACGGCACGCTGATCGAGCTGGAGCAGGCCTGAGCGTTAGCGGCACGCTAACCAATCGGGCAGTTGAGCTATTCAGGTAAGGCAAACCTAACCGCCCCGGGGCAGGATCGGTCAAAGTCCGGCATCTGATCCGGATGGGGGAAACCGAACCGGTCGTGACGTCACATACAAACCATTCGCACGAATCGCGCCTGCGCTGGCTGAGGCCGATCCTGCTGCCGGCCGTGATGGCGCTCGGCGTGCTGGTGGCGGGCGGGGTGCTGATCGACCAGCAGAACAGCGTGCTCAGCGAGCAGCGGATGCGGGCTTCGGTGCTGGCCGAGGTATCGCTGGTTCGCGCCAAGCTCGAAGGCAATATCAACGGCAATATCCAGCTGGTGCGCGGGCTGGTTTCGACCATCTCGACCGAGCCGGACATGGACCAGCCGCGGTTTGCGGCCCTGGTCGCGAATCTCTTCGAGGAGCAGAGCCAGCTGCGCTCGGTGGCGGCCGCCCCCGATCTGGTCATTGCCATGACCTATCCGCTGGAGGGCAACGAAAAGGCCATCGGGCTCGATTACCGCACCAACGATGCGCAGCGCGATGCCGTGCTCCGCGCCCGCGACACCGGCAAGCTGGTGCTGGCGGGACCGGTGGATCTGGTGCAGGGCGGGCGGGGCTTTGTGGGCCGCTTTCCGGTCTATACCAACACGCCCGCAGGCCGCCAGTTCTGGGGGGTGGTGTCTGCCGTGGTCGATGTCGGCCGCCTCTATGCCGATAGCGGGCTCATCGATCGCTCGCTGGGCATCGACATTTCCATCACCGGCAAGGATGCCACCGGCGCCGCGGGCACCCGATTCTTCGGCGACGATCTGTCCGGCCTGTCACCCGTCACGGCCGAGGTCATCCTGCCCTCCGGCTCCTGGGAAATCGCGGCCGTGCCCAAAGGCGGCTGGTCGGTGGCGCAGGGCGACCGCTGGATGCTGCGGCTGGGCATGGTGGTGGCCGGGCTGTTCATCCTGCTGCCTATCGTCATCACCGGCCGGCTGATGGGCGAGCGCCAGGCTCACTACCGCGAAGCGCAGGCGCGCGAGCGCGATCTGCAGCGCCTGTCCCGCCGGCTGGGCCTGGCCGTGGACACATCCCGCATCGCGGTCTGGGAGATGGATATCATCACCCGCGAGCTGGTGTGGGACGACCGGATGAACGAGCTCTACGGCCTCCCCACCGATGGCGGAATGCGCAATTACCTGCACTGGCGCGGCGCTCTGCATCCGGACGACCTGGCCAAGGCCGAGGCCGATTTCGCCAACGGCATCCGCACGGGCCGCTACAATTCCGAGTTCCGGACGCGCCATCCCAACGGGGACATCCGCCATATCCGCTCCATCGGCGCGGTCTATGCCGATCCGGGGCAGAATCCGAAGATCCTTGGCGTCAACTGGGACGTCACCAGCGACGTGCTGCTCAATGAGGATCTCAAGCGCGCCACGGCCCTCACCGAGGCCCGCAACCGCGAGCTGGAGGCCGCCCGCGTCCGCATCGAGCACAATGCGCTTCATGACAGCCTGACCGGGCTGCCCAACCGGCGCTATCTCGATGACATGCTCAAGCGCCACGCCATGACCGGATACAAGGGCACCGGCAGCATGGCGCTGCTGCATATCGATCTCGACCGCTTCAAGCAGATCAACGACACGCTCGGCCATGCCGCCGGCGACGCCATGCTCGTCCATGCCAGCACCGTGCTGATGCAGAACTGCCGGCACGCCGACTTTGTCGCCCGCATCGGGGGCGACGAATTCGTGGTACTGACCACGGCACAGGATGGCGATATCTACCTCAGCACGCTGGCCGAGAGCATCATCAAGCAGATGCGCCTGCCGGTAAGCTATGAGGGCCATGAATGCCGCTTCGGCGTCAGCATCGGCATTGCCGCCGAGCGCGGCGATGCCATCGACGTCAAGCGCCTGCTGATCAATGCCGACATCGCGCTGTACCGGGCCAAGGGCCGCGGGCGCAACCGCTTCGAGTTCTTCTCGGAGGCCCTGCAGGCGGAAGTTGTCCAGACCAAGCGGGTGGCCGACGAGATCCTCAACGGTCTCGAACGGAACGAGTTCGTGGCCTATTACCAGCCCCAGTTCGATGCCCGGACGCTCGACTTGGTGGGCGTCGAGGCCCTGGCGCGCTGGCGCCACCCGACCGATGGCATCAAGGCGCCCGATAGCTTCATGCCCATTGCCGAAGAGCTCAACGTGGTGTCCACGCTCGATCGCCTGATCCTGGAACAGGCGCTGGCCGACCTTGCCCGCTGGGAAGCCATGGGGCTGCACGTGCCGCGGGCGTCGGTCAATGTGTCGCTGCGGCGCCTGCATGACGAGGACCTGATCCGCGGCCTGCGCCAGCTCGACATCGCCCCCGGCCGTGTCTCCTTCGAGCTGGTGGAATCGATCTACCTGGATGAAAGCGACAGCCTGGTCGCCTGGAATATTGACCAGATCAAGGATTTGGGCATCGATATCGAGATCGATGACTTCGGCACCGGCTATGCCTCCATCGTGTCGCTGCAGAAGCTGCGGCCCGCCCGGCTCAAGATCGATCGCCAGCTGGTCAACCCCATCCTGGTCGATCCGGCCCAGCGCCAGTTGCTCGACTCCATCGTCGATATCGGCAAGGCCATGGGCATCGGGGTGGTCGCCGAGGGCGTCGAGACCATGGATCATGCCCGCATGCTGGCCGATATGGGCGTGGATATCCTGCAGGGATATGCGTTCTCGCGGCCCCTCAGCGCGGCAGACCTCGAGACTTTCCTCGGCAAGCAGGCCTGGCGCCAGGCGTCGTAGCCCGGCGCCGGACCGCGGCTCAATCCACCAGGAAATAGGTGATCGTGGTGACCACGCGCACCTTCTTGTCGATCTGCTTTTCCGGGCGATCGTTGGGAATGTCCACGGCGGGAAGGATTTCGAACACGCCCTGGTTGGCGGTCTGGATATCGCCCACCTGCGCGCCCGATTCGACGGCGAACTGCTCGGCGGTTTCCTTGGCGCGCTGGGTGGCCTCGGTCAGCATCTCGCTCTTGAGGTCGTTGATGCCGGTAAAGACGAAGCTGGCGCCGGCACTATAGGCATCCGAGGAAAAGACCACCCCCTGCCGCAGCAGGTCGGCCACCGACCGGCTGGCATCGGCCAGTTCGGTCACCTTGTCGGAGGTCACCAGCAGGTCCTCGGTCAGCACGAAGCGGTATTCGTCCGGGGTGGAACCGGCATTGTAGCCGGCGGCCCGGTCCTCCACGAGCACGTTCTGCACCTGGATCTCGTCTTCGCCGAAGCCGCGCTCGCTGAGGAAGGCAATGACCGAAGCTTCGGAGCGCTCGAGGCTGGCCCGCGCGGCTTCGAGCGTGGCGCCGGTGGCCACGAAACGGATGGGCCAGAAGCCCAGATTGGCCTGGACGGCCCGTTCGCTGAGGCCCTTGACGGTCACCACCCGCAGCGGCTGCCGGCTTTCCACCAGCGAGGTGCCGACAAACCAGCCGGCCAGCGCTATGCCGACCGCCACAAAAAGCGCTGCAACAACACCCACGAATTTCATGATAGGTCCCTCATCTGTGCCCCATGCGGGCACGATCGATCAGCGCCACTCAGAGTGGCGCAATGATGGCATAGTGAGGAGCGGCTGAATGGGTCATGAACGGGGCAGGTTTGGGCTGGGTGTGGTGGGCGCAGGCATGGGGGCCAAGCCGCATGCCCTGGCGCTGAAGGCCCTCAACGACCGGATCGAGGTACGGGGCGTGTGGCGGCGCAGCCGGCCCGAACTCGAGCAGTTCTGCGCCGAGCACGGCTTTGCTGCCGCCCCCAGCTACGAGGCCCTGCTGGCCGATCCGGCAGTCGACGCCATCCTGGTACTCACGCCGCCAAATGCGCGCGAAGCGATCGTCGCGGCCGCCGCGCAGGCGGGCAAGCATGTGCTGATGGAGAAGCCGGTCGAGCGCTCGACGGCGGCCGCCCTACGGATTGTAGAGGCCTGCGAAAGCGCGGGGGTGACGCTGGGCATCATCTTCCAGCACCGGTTCCGGGCGGCCTCGAAAGCCCTGGCCGAAACGGTCGCATCCGGGGCGATGGGGCCGCTGCATGCCGTGCACCTGGTGGTGCCCTGGTGGCGGCCGCAGCAGGGCTATTACGACAAGCCGGGACGGGGCACCTTCGCCCAAGACGGCGGCGGGGTGCTCATCACCCAGGCCATCCATTCTCTGGACCTGATGCTGAGCCTCACCGGGCCGGTCAAGGCGGTGACGGCATTGTCAGCCACGACCGGCCTGCACAGAATCGAAACCGAGGACTTCGTCGCCGGCGGGCTCGAATTCGCCAATGGCGCGGTGGGCGGGCTGTTGGCCACCACGGCCAATTTTCCGGGCGGCGCGGAGAGCCTGACCCTCAATTTCGACCAGGCCAGCGCCACGCTCACCGGCGGCAATCTGACTCTCTGCTGGCAGGACGGCCGCACCGAGACCGTTGGCGAGGCCAGCAATTCGGGCGGCGGCGCCGACCCCATGGCCTTTCCCTTCGACTGGCACATGGCCCAGATCGCCGACTTCGCCGATGCGGTGCAGGCGGGGCGCCAGCCGGTCTCCACCGGCCGAACCGCCCTCAACGTGCACCGGCTGATCGACGCGCTGATCCGGTCAGGCAGGGAAGGCAGGCGGGTGGAGGTTTAGGCCCACCCAACGGCGAGGTCTGCGCCTCACGCCGCGGCCGCCTTGCGGGCAAGGCGGGCTCGGATGGATTCCACATCGGCCCGGGGCGTGGCGGCAAACAGGGTCTTGGTATAGTCGTGCTGCGGATCGGCGAAGACCGCATCGCGGCTCCCGTGTTCCACCACGTCGCCGAAATACATCACCATGACTTCGTCGGCGATGTAGCGCACGACGCTGAGGTCATGGCTGATGAAGACATAGGTCAGCCCGAACTCGTCCTGCAGGTCCTTGAGCAGGTTGAGGATCTGGGCCTGGACCGACAGGTCGAGCGCCGAGACCGGCTCATCGAGCACGAGGAAGCTGGGATTGAGCATCAGCGCGCGGGCTATGGCGATGCGCTGGCGCTGCCCGCCCGAGAACATGTGCGGATAGCGGTTGAAGTGCTCGGGACCCAGGCCGACCTTGATCAGCATGGCCATGGCCCTTTCACGCCGCTCCTCAGCACCCATCCGGGTATTGAGCAGCAGCGGCTCGGCCAGCACGTCGCCGATCTTCTGGCGCGGATTGAGCGAGCCATAGGGGTTCTGGAAGACGATCT
>CAMLOA010000150.1 GCA_946481445.1 uncultured Devosia sp.
ATGCAGCGCGCCATGACCTCGGGCCGCCGCATCACCGAAGTGCTCGATATCCCGGTGGCCATCGCGGACAAGCCCGGCGCCGTGACATTGACGCGCGACATGGATGGTTCGGTCGAGTTCAAGGACGTGACCTTCGGCTATAGCCCCGACCGGCCGGTGCTCAGGAATGTCAGCTTCAAGGTCAATCCGGGCGAGACGGTCGCGCTGGTCGGTCCCACCGGCTCGGGCAAGACCAGCTCCATGTCGCTGGTGCATCGATTCTACGAGGTGCAATCGGGCGCCGTGCTGGTGGGCGGGCACGACGTGCGCGACATCACCCAGGAATCACTGGGCGAGCAGGTCGCCATGGTCCTGCAGGAGCCATTCCTGTTCACGGGCACGGTCTTCGACAACATCCGCTACAACAAGGCGAGCGCGACCATGGACGACGTTGTGGCCGCCGCCAAGGCGGTGGGCGCGCATGATTTCATCATGCGCCTCCATGGCGGCTATGACAGCGTGCTCGAACAGCGCGGCTCCAACCTGTCGCTGGGCCAGCGGCAGCTGCTGAGCTTTGCCCGCGCGCTGGTGGCCGATGCCAAGATCCTGGTGCTGGACGAGGCCACGGCCAATATCGATTCCTATACCGAGCGGCAGATCCAGAAGGCGCTGCTGACCCTGCTGGAAGGGCGCACCGGCATGGTCATTGCCCATCGCCTGGCCACCATCCGCGGCGCCGACCGCATCATCGTGCTGCAGAATGGCGAAAAGATCGAAGAGGGCAATCACGACCAGCTCATGGCGCTGGGCGGGCTCTATGCCAAGCTCTACAACATGAACTATGCCAGCTTCGACGATATCCCCGACGAGCTGGTGGCCCAGGCCAATGCACGGGCGGCGAGTACCTGACCACTTCGCCCTTCAATGGGTGAGTGTTCACATCGCGCATTTCACAAACGCGGTGTCATCCCGGCGAAGGCCGGGATCCATCCTGAGGTTGATCGGCATATGCAGCAGGCTGCGTCATCTCAAGCTGGATTCCGGCCTTCGCCGGAATGACACTGTGGGTTGGTTCAGTACGTCGCGAACACTTCCCATCAAGGGTGGTAGGGGTGACGCCTGGCCATGGCTCACTCTGTTCAGCCCCCGTTCAGCCGGGCATGGTAGTGGCTCCGGCATCATCGGAGCCCCGCCATGCGTCTTGTTCTCGCCGCCACCCTTGCCCTTGCTACGACGCCTGCCCTTGCCGATGCTCTGACCTATGCCGGTACTGTGGACGGTGTCCCGGTCCTGGTGGAGCTGGCCTGGGTCGGGGATAGCCCGGTGGGTGGGCGCTATACCTATCTCGAACAGGGCGGCGATATTCCGCTCGACCCGGCGGCCAGTCCGGATGGCATGATCTACCTGGCCGAGCAGGCGCCGTGCGGGGAAACCGACTGTGTGCCCAATGACGACAATGTCGTGGACATGCCGCCGCGCGCCGCCACCTGGGGCCTGTCGATTGAGAACGGCACCGCCGCACTGGTCGGCGTCCGCCATCTGGAGGGCGAAAAGGTAAAGACGCCCAATGTCGAACTGGTGCAAATCGGCCGCCGGCCACTCGACCCTTCCGAGGAGGCGACGCCCTTTGCCCTGCATGACCGCTCGGCGGCGCTGGGCTTTGACCACTCCATGCCCTTCACCCGCGAGAGCGCGCCCTACGAATATGCCCTGTTCAACATCGAGTATGACGTGGGCGTGGTGATCACGTCGGCCGATGGCTCCGAATACTTCTATGCCACCGACCCGCGTACCAAATTCGCCTTTCCCCGTGTCGGCATGCTGTCCGATGGCAGCGATACTGCCGTGATCAACGACAAGCTGGCCGAACTCCACAGCCGCATGAGCCTTTCCGCACTCGATTGCCTCGCCTTCCGCTTCGCGGCCTGGGGGCAGTCGAACAATTTCTATGGCTGGGGCGGGCATCTGGGCGATTATGACTATGAGACGGTTACGGTGAGCTATCTCTCGCCGCGCCTGATCTCGTGGACCCAGGCGGGCAGCCTCTATTGCACGGGCGCCCATCCCTATAACCACTACGACATCTACAATTACGACGTGCGCACCGGCGAGCCGGTGGACCTGCGCGCCATCTTTTCGGCCTGGGTGCCGCGCGAATATGGCGCCGCGCCCGACGAGATCGCCGATACCGACCTGGCCTATGAAAACCCCGACGCCTATTTCTGGGGCCCCAGCCCGGAACTCATCGCCTTCGTGCGCGAGCGGATGCCGCTCGATGAACTGTTCGAGGACGATGCCGAGCTGCTCGATGCCTGTGCCTCCGAACAGGCCCTGGCCGACATGATGCGCGTGCGCTTCGAGGGGAACGACCAGGCTGTCTTTGCCATATCGGGGGCGCCCCACGTCATCGGCGTCTGCAATGGCGACCTCGTCACCGTGCCGATCGGCGAGCTTGCCGGCTTCCTCGCGCCCAAGGCAGCCGATTTCTTCCCGTCGCTCAACCCATAAGGGCATCCCCTCTTGCCCGAATGCGCATGGCGCCCGTGCGCGCCCGGGCGCATGAACATGTGACGTTGGGAAGACGCACATGACCTATGTTCTCGGCGCCGCGTTCGTGGCGGCTGTCTTCGGCACATCATTGATTTCGGGCGTGTTCGGCATGGCGGGCGGGCTGATCCTGCTCGGCCTGCTGCTGCTGGTGCTGCCTGTGGGCACCGCCATCGCCATCCAGGGCGCCATCCAGCTGATCGCCAACGGCTCGCGGGCCTGGATGTCGCGCGAGTGGATCGACTGGCGGGTCATGGGCCTGATGACGGCGGGCCTGCTGAGCGCGGCGCTGCTGCTCGCCATCCTCCGCTACGTGCCCGACCTGGTCACCGTCTGCATCACGGTGGGCCTGTTGCCCATCCTGCTCTGGGTGCCGCAGCGCTGGCTGGCGCTGGATGCCAGCAAGCCGCACCACGCTTTCCTGTGCGGCTTCCTGGGCGGCGGCCTCAACCTGGCGGTCGGCGTGGCCGGGCCGGTCATGGACATGTTCTTCATCCGCACCGCCATGGATCGCCGCGTCATCATCGCCACCAAGGCAGCCGGGCAGGTGATCAACCACAGCGCCAAGATCGTCTTCTACTGGCAGGCCGCCCTCGTGCTGACCGGGTGGGAATGGGGTGCCGTGGCCCTAGCCGCGCCCTTTGCCATCCTGGGGACCAGGGCCGGTCACTGGGTGCTGCAGCGCCTGACCGACGCCCGGTTCAAGTCCTGGACCCGGCTGATCGTCACTGCCATCGGGATTTACTACCTTGTGCGCGGCATTTCCTTGCTGATCTGAGCGCTATGGGTATGGTGCGCATGGTCTGGGGAGACGACATGGCACCTTTCGACAGCGTTACGGCGCGCCTCATCCTGCTTTTGGCCGAGACCGGCTCCATTGGCCGCGCCGCCGAGCGCGAGGGCATAGCCTCGTCGGCGGTCAGCCGGCGGGTTTCCGATCTCGAGGGCCGGCTGGGCGTCGTGCTGTTCGACCGCTCCGCGCACGGGGTCAAGCTGACGACGGCCGGGTCGGCCTATGCCGAAGGCTGCCGCACCGTGCTGCGCGCCATTGCCGACCTCGATGCGGTCATGGCCGATTTCGGCTCCGGCCAGCGCGGCAGTCTCAGGCTCGCCTGCACCTCCTCCGCGCTCACCGGGCGCCTGCCCGAACTCTTGGCCCGCTATGCCGCCAGGCATGCGGGGATCGCCATCGACATCCAGGAAATGGGCGCCGCCAAGGCGCTGCTGGCGCTCGACGAGGGCCAGGCCGATGTCGCCATCGTCTCGGACCACTACGATTTCACCCGATTCGAGATCAAGCCGTTTGAGGACGACCGCGTTTGGGTGCTGGCGCCGCCCGAACATCCGCTTGCCGATGAGCTCGAACCGCGCAAGGCCATCGGCTTCGACCGCCTGCTCGATCATGCCATCGTCGGCATCCACCAGGCCGGTTCGCTTGATCGGCTGCTTGGCGAAGCGGCGCGCAAGGCCGGTCGGCCGCTCAAGGAAAGCCTGCGCGTCGAGAGCTTCCCGGCGCTCGTTCGCATGGTCGAGGCCGGCTTCGGCATTGGCTTCCTGCGATCGACCAGTCTGCACCTGCTGGCCGGGACCGACCTGGTGACCGCGCCCCTGGCCGAACCCTGGGCCTGGCGCCAGCTTCTGGTCGCCCGCCGCAAGTCCACCCCGCTGTCGGCGGCCATGAAGAGCTTCATTGCCCTGTGCACCGAGACCTATGTGCCATCGGCCTGAGCCGCCGGCACATTTCCGCTTTCACCACTACCCAGCCCTGACTAGGCTGCCCCAACAGGGAGTGCCGCCATGAAGCCATCGATTTCCATCATCACCATTGGGGTCGACGATCTCGAACGCGCCTTCAACTTCTATCGCGAACTGTTCGACATCGCGGACGAGCAGATCGGCGCCGGCGAGGACCATGTCGCCTTCTTCTTCGAGGATGATTTCTCCTTCGTACTGTTCCCGCGCGACCAGATTGCGCAGACGGCGGGCAAGGACGTGGCCATTCCCGGCACGCCGGGCTTCGTGCTGAGCCACCAGGCGTCCAGCCCCTCCGAGGTCGATCAGATCCTGTTGCGGGCCGTGGCGCTGGGCGGCGCCATCATCACCGCCGGCACGCAGTCCGAATGGGGCTATTCGGCCTATTTCGAGGACAGCGAAGGCAATGTCTGGGAATTGATGGCCCAGCCTCCGGCCAACTAGCCGCAGCCGTCAGAACCCGCCGCCCGTCTTGAAGCCGGAATGTTTGCGCGTGCCGGAAGAGCCGGTGCGCGGTCGCGAGAAGCCGCCGCCGGAACCCCCGCTCCAGCCGCCGCCAAAGCCGCCGGAATTGCCCTTGCTCTTGGACTTGCCCGACGAGCCGCCAAAGCTGGAATCGGGCCAGTTGAAGGTACTGCCGCCATTGTCCGGCCAGGGCGAATTGCTGCGCCGGCCATTGTTGGGCAGGCCGACCCCGCCGCCCCAGTCGGATGTGCCGGCGCTCCAGTTCTGGCTGCGGCGCCACTGGTCCCAGTAGGACGCCGCCGAAATGCCGCCACGCAGGAAATCGTTGAGCAGGTCGCCCACCAGCTTGTCTTCGCGGAAGGTCGAGCGCGGATCATCGAACCGCTGCTTCTTGAATTCCCACTGGATGTCTTCGAGTTCGCGGCGGCGGGCAGCCAGGGTCTTGAGCCGCTCCTGCTGTTCGCGCGCTTCGTCTTCCTCCGATTTGGCCCGCGCGCGGGCATCATCGATCTGGGCCACAATGGTGTCGTCCTGTCCGGTGCGCGTCTTGCGCGCCTCGGCAAGCAGGGTCTGGATATCCTCGCGGCGCAGGGCGGTCGCCAGTTCCCCCAGCGCACCCTCGATGGCCGGATTGCCGCCCTGAGACAGGGACGCCAGGCGCTCGGTGGTCTCGTCCCGCTCATCCTCGATTGCCACGATGCGCGCATCCAGGGCGTCGATCTCGGCCTGCGCCTTTTCCATCGCGTCGCGGATCGGCTTGCCGCCGGCCGTGTCGATGGCCGCGGTCTCGAGGGCATCCACCTCGTCCTGCGCCGCCTTGGCCAGGGCGATCTGCCGCTCGGCATGCTCGCGCAGCCGCAGCGGAATCTCGTTGAGCATGGCAAAGTTCGGCCGTGCCTTATGGAAGCCGGCCACCCCGGCCACGAGGCCGTCCAGGTAGCGGATCAGGTTGTTGGCGCGATAGCTGGCCGTGCCATACCCGGACTCCCACAGATACATGAACAGCGGATCGTCGCGGTAGGGCTTGCCCTTGGC
>CAMLOA010000151.1 GCA_946481445.1 uncultured Devosia sp.
GAACGAGGGGGGCAACAGCCAGAAGGCAATGTTGTTGATGCGCGGGAAGGCCGTGTCGGGTGCGCCGACCATCAGGGGCGCAAAGTAGTTGGCAAAGCCGCCCATCGTGGCCGGCATCACCACGAAGAACACCATGATCAGCGCATGGGCCGTGGTGAACACATTGTACATGTGCTTGCCGGCGTCGAATGCCTCGGCGCCCTCGAAGCCATAGACCATGCTGGCCAGGCCGTGGAAGATCTGGACGCCCGGCTCCTGCAGCTCCATGCGCATGACGCCCGAGAGCAGGCCGCCGATAATGCCGGCGACGATCGAGAACACCAGGTACATGATCCCGATGTCCTTGTGGTTGGTCGAATAGACCCAGCGGCGCCAGCCGGTCGGTTCGTGGTGGTGCGATGCGGCGTCGTGGCCGGTCGCATGGGCTTCGAGGTGGGCGGTCGTGTCAGCCATTTTCTAGTATCCCCTGACCCGTATCTTACTGGATGGTCGCAAGCGTGGCATTGGCGGCGGCATAGTCGCCGCCCTCGAACGCCGCCATGAAGGCCGCAAATTCTTCCTTGGTGACCACGCGCACGGCGATGGGCATGTAGGCATGGTCCTTGCCGCAGAGTTCCGAGCACTGGCCATAATAGAGGCCGGTCTCGCGCACGTTGAACCAGGTCTCGTTGAGGCGCCCGGGCACGGCGTCGATCTTGACGCCGAAGGACGGCAGGGCGAAGGCATGGATCACCCCGAGCGGATCGGCGGTCACCTGCAGGCGCACCGTGGTGTCGACCGGCACGACCAGCTCATTGTCCACTGCCAGGAGACGCGGCTGGTTCGGCTTGAGCGTCAGGCGGCCCTGCGCGTTGGGGGAATCTTCTTCCTGCAGCATCAGGGAGGTGAGACCGACACCCTGGTCGACATATTCATAATCCCAGTACCACTGCTGGCCGGTGGCCTTGATGGTCAGCTCGGGCGCGGGCACGTCGACCTCGCCGAACGAGAAGATGTTGGAGCCCAGATATTTGCGCTCGCCGTCAGGCGTGGTCAGCTGGTCGGAGAGCACGCCGAAGGACGGAATGGCAATGACGATCAGGATGATGATGGGCAGGACCGTCCACACCACCTCGACCAGCGTATTGTGGGTGAAGCCGGCCGGCACCGGGTTCCGCTTGGCATTGTAGCGGATCATGATCCACACCAGCAGCGCCAGCACGAAGATCACGATCAGGGTGATGGTCCACATCAGGATGCCGTCGTGGAAGGCCACGATGGAGTCCATGATCGGGGTCACCGAGGGCTGCAGGTGATACTGGCCGGGCTGAGGCGCGCCAGCCACGCTTTCCTGCGCCGAGGCCAGGGTGGGCAACAGCGCCATTGCGGCAGCGCCAAGTGCCCCCATCTTTCTCAAGAATTGCCCGGTCACCTCAAACCCCCTGATAGACTTCAACTGGTGCATCCACACCGGGATTGAGGGGCGAAAACAGCGGCATAGCTAACGCCGCCCCGACTCAACCTCGGAGCGATAAATTCGGACTTGACCTAAATCACATCGCAGGGGCCGAGTCTATTGCGGCATTGGCGCCAGCCGCTGCGTCATATTGCGCGGCATGCCTGGCCCCGGCGCCTCATCACTGCCGCAGTTCTCCTTCCATATCGCCCGGATTTCCCGGGGTTTGGTTGACTTGGCGTGTGACCTGTCCGAAACAGACCGGGCCTCTCGCGCATGCGCGATTCGTCAGGAGATGTGATAGAGTGAAGCCCTATGTGAAGCGATATCTGGCGGGTTTTGGCGTCGCGATCCTGGCTCTTGCCGGGGCCATTGGTGCCGCGAGCGGCCAGGGCGTGGTCAAGGCGCAGTATGGCGACTGGCAGATGAGCTGCGATACCCCGCCCGGGGCCAGTTTCGAGCAATGCGCCATCATCCAGAACGTGATGGCCGAGGATCAGCCCAATGTGGGCCTTTCCGTCATCGTGCTGCGCACCGCCGACCGCGAGGCGCGCCTGCTGCGCGTGCTGGCGCCGCTTGGCGTCCTGCTCCCCAATGGCTTGGGTCTCAATGTTGACGGGACCGATATGGGCCGCGTCGCCTTCGTCCGCTGCCTGCCCAATGGCTGCGTCGCCGAAGTGGTGCTGGACGACAGCCTGATCGAGACCCTCTCCAACGGCACCAATGCCATTTTCGTCGTCTTCAAGACGCCCGAGGAAGGGATCGGCATTCCGGTCTCGCTCAACGGCTTCAAGGATGGCTTTGCGCAATTGCCCTGAGGAGGCGCCCCTATTGACTGAAGACAACCGCGCCGCGCCGCGCCGCCGCACCCTCAAGGGCGGCAAGATTGTCATCAATGATGGCTTTTCCACCTTCGCCTGCACGGTGCGAAACCTCTCCGAGACCGGTGCCCTGCTCTGGGTCGCCAGCGTCGTGGGCATTCCCGATACATTCACGCTGGTCATGGATGATGGCAGCGGCAGCCACGCCTGCACCGTGGTCCGGCGCCGCGCCGAGGAACTGGGCGTACAGTTCACCTGACGCGAAAAAAGCCGGACAAGCGCCAAGGCACTGTCCGGCAAGTCATCAGGAAACTGGGCCGGTGGCAAAACCGGCCCGGGAGATGGCACGAGCGCTCGCAAAAGTGTCCGTACCAACGGGAGGGCGCCGGCTGGAGGTCGGTCCGGCGCGATCAGGAATGGTCTAGCTGCGGGCGCTGCGAGCGCGGGCCGCGTTGAGGGCATTGGCGCTGGAGCCGCGCATCGCGACCAGCACGTCGTCGCGGGAAATGCCCAGGTCGCGTAGGCGCGCCGAGTCGAGATCGAGCATGGCCTTGAGGGCGACCCGGCGGGTGCGGGCGGCATTGGCCTTGGCGATCCAGCGCGCGAGGGCGGCAAATGGATTGACGGGCGTGGCGGCCGCAACTGACCGCTCGCCGGGAAGCGAGAGAGCCATGGTAATCTCCAATGTGGGTTCTGCCGAAGGGAGCTCGGCGGGGTTCGGGCGCAGAGGTCTCTGTGCCGATGATCATTAGATAGCGCGCTGGACATTCATTCGTCCAACAAATAGATTTCATCCCAATGATCAATTTGCGTGATGGAGAAGCCCCATGACCGCGCCACTCGATCTCGACCAGTTGCAGAGCTTCTGCGCCATTGCCGATTGCGGCAGCTTCACCGAGGCGGCGCGCCGGGTGAACAAGACGCAGTCGGCCGTTTCCATGCAGATCAAGCGGCTCGAGGAAAGGCTGGGGCATACCCTGCTCACCCGCGACGGCCGCAGCGTCTCGCTCACCCATCACGGCGAGGTGCTTTACAGCCGCGCGCGCAAGATGCTGCGCACCAATGCGGAAATTCTCGACCACTTCTCCGATGGCGACCTGGCGGGCTCGATCCGTTTCGGTGTGCCCGACGATTATGCCGTCCGGCTGCTGCCGGTGATCCTGTCCAGCTTCCAGCGCACCCATCCCAAGATTGCGGTGGATGTAAGCTGCATGGCCTCCGAGGAACTGCTGAGCGGCATGAAGGCCGGGCGCTACGATCTCATCGTCTTCACCCAGGGCACCGACCAGAATTTCGGCGAGCTGTTCCGCACCGAACGCATGTTCTGGGTCGCCAGCCATGGCGGGCGGGCGCTGGCCAGCGAACCGCTGGCCATTGCCTGCGGCCCCAATTGCTGCATCTGGCGCAAGGATGCCATGGAACAGCTCGAGCGCACCGGCCGCGACTATCGGATTGCCTATACCTCGTCCAACGCGACGGCCATTTCCAGCGCCGTGCTTTCGGATCTGGCAGTGGGCTTCCTGCCGGAAAGCGCGCTGCAGCCGGGCATGCGGGTCATCAATGACGAGCACAACCTGCCCCGCCTCGCCGATGCGCAGATCGCCCTCATGCGGGCCAGCCACGCCTATGGCGGCATCTACGATGCCCTGGCCAACCATATCGTGCAGTCCATGGGCAATCTGGAGCTGCCGGCGCAGGCGGAGGCTGAAGCGGCCGAGTAGCCCACCTTGACCCGACTCGCGCCATGCCGCACCACAGGGCATGACTGAAATCCGCACCAATGCCGCCGAATTCACCGTCAGCGAGATCGCCCAGGCGGTGAAGCGGACGGTCGAGGATGAGTTCGGCCATGTGCGCGTGCGCGGCGAGATTTCCGGATTTCGCGGGGTGCATGCCTCAGGTCACGCCTATTTCACGCTCAAGGACGAAAATGCGGCCATCGATGCGGTGGTGTGGAAGACCAGCTACGCAAGGCTGACCTTCAAGCCGCAGGAAGGCCTGGAGGTCATCGCCACCGGCCGCCTCACCACCTTCCCCCGCTCGTCCAAGTACCAGATCGTCATCGACACCATCGAGCCGGCCGGCGCGGGCGCGCTGATGGCGCTGCTCGAGGAGCGCCGCAGGAAGCTCGCGGCCGAGGGCCTGTTCGCCCGCGAGCGCAAGCGGGCCCTCCCCTACCTGCCGCAGGTCATCGGCGTCGTCACCTCCCCTACCGGAGCCGTCATCCGGGATATCCTCCATCGTCTCGAGGACCGTTTCCCCACCCATGTTATCGTCTGGCCGGTGCGGGTGCAGGGCGAGACCTGCGCGCCGGAGGTGGTCAATGCCATCGAGGGATTCAACGCCCTGTTGCCCAATGGCCCCATCCCGCGGCCGGACCTGCTGATCGTCGCGCGGGGCGGCGGATCGATCGAGGATCTCTGGGGCTTCAACGAGGAGGCGGTGGTGCGCGCCGTCGCGGGCAGCGCCATTCCCGTCATCTCCGCGGTCGGGCACGAGACCGACACGACGCTGTGCGACTATGCCGCCGACATGCGCGCGCCGACGCCCACGGCAGCCGCGGAGGCCGCCGTGCCGGTGCGGGCAGAGCTCCTCGCCTATGTCGATGACCAGGGCAGCCGCCAGCGCCAGGCGGCGCGGCGTGTCGCCCAGTCGGCGCGGGACCGGCTGCGCGCGGCCAGTGCCGGCCTGCCGCGCCCCGCCGATCTCGTCGCCACCCAGCGCCAGCGGCTCGACCATGCCGCGACCAACCTTTTGGCCAGCCTGCGCCATTCCGTGCAGGACAGGCGCCTGGCCTATTCCAGGGTCGCGCCCCTGCTCGGCCCGCAGATGCTGCACCGCCGGCATGCCGAACTCGGCGAGCGCCTCGCCAATCTGCGGCGTCACGCCGAGGCCGGCCTGCGCAAGACGGTCGAGCGCGCGCGCCTCACCCACGATCCGGCCGGCCGCCGGCTCGACCAATCGGCGTCACGGCTGGTGGAGCGCAAGCGCGCCCAGTTCGAGTCTGTCGCCCCAAAGCTGTCGCCGGGTGCCCTCAAGGCCGACCTGCGGCACGCGGAGGGACGGCTGACGCCGCTGGGTCCACGGCTGCTGCGTGCCATCCAGCTGGGCCTGGGGCAGCGGGCGGCGAGCCTGGCACAGGCCGGCAAGCTGCTGGAATCGCTGAGCTACAAGGCGGTGCTGGCGCGCGGCTATGCGGTGGTCACCGATGCCGCGGGTCATCTGGTGCGCGGGCGCGCCGGCCTCTCCCCGGGCGATCCGGTGACCATCGAGTTTGGCGATGGCGGCGTCGGCGCCACCATTTCGGGCAGTCCGGTCATCAAGAAGAAACCAAAGCCCCAATCGGATAATCCGGGCCAGGAAAGCCTCTTTTGATCGCCGGCTTTGCCGCTTATATGGTGAGCAGGATTGAAGGACATGGCGGCCATGAACATCTTTGACAAGGGCTTTACCCCCGCCGAGGCGGTGTTGCGTTACCTTGATGGCGACTATGTCGTGCTCAAGCCCGGCAGCTTC
>CAMLOA010000152.1 GCA_946481445.1 uncultured Devosia sp.
GTTGCTTCCGGCCAGATCATGTCGCTGGCCGATGTCCTCGCCTCAGCCGGAATCGACAGCGACACCAAAGTTCTGTCCGTTCAGGTATGTGACGACGGCGGAAGGCTGGTCTATCATATCGGCATACTCACTCCTTCGGGGGAAGCACAGAACCTGATTCTGGGCGCGCAGTAACAAGGCAGTAGTCGAGGGCGGTCGCATGCGCATTCTGGTGGTCGAAGACGATACCAACCTCAATCGTCAGCTCAAGGAAGCCCTCACCGAAGCGGGCTATGCGGTCGACGTGGCGTTCGATGGCGAGGAAGGCCACTTCCTGGGCGACACCGAACCCTATGACGCGGTGGTGCTCGATATCGGCCTGCCGCAGATGGACGGTCTCAGTGTGCTCGAGGAATGGCGCCGCGCCGGCAAGACCACGCCGGTCTTGCTGCTGACGGCGCGGGATCGCTGGAGCGACAAGGTCCAGGGCATCGACGCCGGCGCCGATGACTATGTCGCCAAGCCCTTCCACATGGAGGAGGTCCTGGCCCGTCTTCGCGCCTTGGTACGCCGCGCGGCAGGCCTGGCATCCAACGAAATCGTCGCCGGCTCGGTCCGCCTCGACTCGCGCTCCGGCAAGGTGACGGTGGATGGCCAGTCGGTGAAACTGACCAGCCACGAACTGCGCCTGCTCAGCTACCTCATGCACCACAAAGGCAAAGTGATCTCACGCACCGAGCTGACCGAGCACCTCTACGACCAGGATTTCGACCGCGACAGCAACACGATCGAAGTGTTTGTCGGCCGCCTGCGCAAGAAGCTGCCGGAGGACTGCATCCAGACCGTACGCGGCCTTGGCTACCAGATCGCCGAGGATTAGTTTCCCCACCCCATGCGCAAGGGCTCGATCGCCGCAACGCTGTTCTGGCTTTCGGCAGGCTGGCTGGTCCTGGCGCTGGTGGCGACCGGATTCCTGCTGACCGACCTCTATTCGCGTGCGCTCGACAATTCGCTTTCCGACACGCTCGACTTTCACGTGGAAAGCCTGACCGGCGCGCTGCTCGAGAGTGGCGACCCCACAAGCCCGGAAATCGGCGTGACCGACCCGCGCTTCGACCGGCCACGTTCGGGCTGGTACTGGATGGTCCGCGACGCCGACGGCGTGCTGTACAATCTTTCGAGCTCGGTGGTGGGCATCGACCTGCCGCCCGTGACCAGCGCGGCGGACGAGGGCGGACGGCGGACCGCTGTCCTCGACGATGCCTTCGGCACGCGCATGCGCGTGGTGGAGCGGACCGTGACCCTGGCCCCCGAGAGCTACCAGATCGTGGTGACCGGCAACCTCAGCGAAATCCTCGAGCTGGTCGACGATTTCCGCGGGCAGACCCTGATCGTGCTCGGTGCGGTGGGCGTCATGCTGGCCATCATGAGCGCCATCGTCGCGCGATTCGCCCTCAGGCCCATCGATCGGCTGAGCGCGGCGGTGGAACGCGTGCGCGAGGGCGAGAGCGTGTCGGTGACCGGCACCTATCCGCGCGAAATCGCGCCGCTGGCCGAAGAGGTCAACGAGCTGCTGCGGTCGAACGCCCAGATCATCGAGCGGGCCCGCAACCAGGTGGGCAACCTCGCCCATGGCCTCAAGACGCCCCTGGCGGTGCTGCGTAATGAGGCTGGTGCCAAGCGCGGCGCGCTGGCGGACGTTGTGCTGGGCGAGACCGAGAAAATGAGCAACATGGTCGCCACCTATCTCGAGCGCGCGCGGCTGGCGGCCCGGACATCGGTGGTGGGCAAGAAGGCCGATGCCACCATGATCATGCTGCGCCTGTCGCGCGTGATGCGCAAAATCCATCCTGACGTGACAGTTGCGTTTCAGCGCCCCGACGCATCGCTTCCCTGGTTCCGGGGCGACGAGGCCGATCTCGAGGAAATGGCGGGCAACCTGCTCGACAATGCCTGTAAGTGGTCAAAGGGCCAGGTAGGGGTGCGGCTCGACGCCGAGCGGGGCAATACCGGCACCATGCTTCTCATCCGCATCGACGACAACGGGCCGGGCCTCAGCGAAGAGGACGCCCAGAAAGTGTTGCGCCGCGGTGTCAGGCTGGATGAGAAAACACCCGGAACCGGGCTGGGGCTCGATATCGTCAAGGAACTGGTGGATGTTTATGGCGGGAGCCTGGACCTCAAGCGTTCCGCCCTTGGCGGGCTCCTGGTGGAACTTCGCCTGCCGACCGCACGGCTTGGTTCCATTGCCAAACCGGCCGCGGCCTGACGCACTTTCGCCGCAATGCGCCAACAAGAGCGACAACAACCAATCACGAGATTCAAGCCCATGAACCGCATCGCCCTCATCGCCACGCCGCTCTTCGCCCTGACCCTCGCTGGCTGCGCCAGCACGGGAACGAGCCAGGTCGCGACCGCTCCGGTGGTGGCCGCTCCGGTGGTGACGACTCCGCTCGTGGCCACGCCGGCGCAGACCACGCAGCAGGCGCTGCTGACCACCAGTGTCTCCAATGGTTTCGTGGAAGCGGCGGCCCTGTCGCAGATGACCGCCAAGGACTCGGCGGAGGCCAACAGCGCCCAGTTCTACGCGCTGCAGTTCGGCCGTCCGGGTGCGCCGCGCCAGTGGGCAGGCGACAAGGGCACGACCGGCACGGTCGCCGTGGGGCCCTATGTCCGCGTCAACAATCTCGATTGCCGGGAGTTCACGCACACCGTGAAGATCGGCGGCAAGGACTACGTCAAGAAGGGCACAGCCTGCCGCGAGCAGAACGGCAACTGGACCGTGGAGCAGGGCGCCGCCTGATCCCGTCCGGCAGCCCACCGAAAAGGATTGTTTACCAACGCACTATAGGGTCTGGGAGTTACACAGCTCCCAACCCCTTGCGTTGATGTCCCAAGTCGCCAATCGACCAGAACCGACGACTGAAGCCGCCGCCCGGCCCTTGCGGCCTGTCAAGGCGGCAAGCCGGCCGTTCGCCGGGCTGATCGACGCCGTCCTGGTCGAAGACCCCGCCGCCTTCCAGTTCGCCGGCTCGGTTTCCCGCAGCATTGCCGATGCGGCCTGGACCTGGGTCGTGCGCGACCTTTGTCCGGACCTGATCTCGGCTGACGGCGTCGCCAATGGCAATTTTGGCGCCGCCGAGCTCGAGCTGGTCATGCCCCAGGTGCTCGGACGCATAAAGGAGGGCCTGGCCGCAGCCGACAAGGATGCCGAGGCCGGCCGCCGCCTGCGCGTCATGCTGGGGCAGGACGAGGCGCGTGCCGCAATTCCGGTGATCCAGAACGCCCTGCGCAGCCGTTCGCTGCTGGTCAAGGCGCAGGCCTTCGGCCGTGCGGTCAACACCATTGCCGACGATGCCGCGCTGGGAGTGGCCATCCAGTCCATGCCGCTGCAGGATCCGCCCCTGGCCGCCCTGCTGTTCCACGCCGCGCTCGGGCAGATCGCCAATCCGACCCGGATCGTCACCACCATCATCAAGCTGAGCGGCAACGCAACCGAGGCCACGATCGCCCGCGCCGGCTACGGGCCTGTGGTCGAGGCGATCCTCGCGCATGCACAGAACCAGGTCCACGCCCTCCAGCCGATGGGGCCATTCGCCGATATCGACCTGGTCTGCCGCAGCCTGGACCGCTTCCACCGCCTGATCCGCGCATTGACGGGTTATATCGAGTTCGCGCGCGGCAGCCGCTGGACCGCCATGCTGTCGGCCATAACCAAGCAGGTTTCGGACCGCATCGAACCCCGGTTGAAGACGGTCGTTCCAGACCTGAACCTGGCCCTGCGGCGCAGTGCGGGCACTGACCGCGCCGACAATGATGGGCTGCTTTCTGCCCTGAACGGCATCTACCTGCTCAGCACGATCCGCGAATGCCGTGACTCCATGGCGCTCAACGCCCTGTTCGACCAGGCCTGGAGCCAGTCGGGACAGGCGCTGGAACTGCATCTGCAACGCAATCTCGACCTCGTCCGGCAGAATCCGTCCGATGCCGCGACCAGTGCCCGGCTCGACGCCGGCATCAAGATGGCCGAGATTCGCTTCAACCCCGAATATGCCGAGACGCTACGCCGCGCCCGCGCCGCCGCCGAGCGCCGCAGCTAGGTCCATGCCCGGCCGGTAGGGGGCAACCAGCCGGATGCCGATGGACTGCCCTTGCTCGCGCAGGCTGAGACGCCCTTCGGCCTGGGCCACGCCGCCACGCAGCAGGACCACGCCGGCCTTGTCCACCGGGCGCACCACGACACCGATCGCGGTGTGGGGGAGGCGCTCATCGGCATTGCCGAACACCAATGCCCCCGTGTCGAGCCGGCGCGGCTCCAGCGGCACAGCCAGCCAGAGCGTTGCTTCATCCCCGAACCGGCCATTGAGATAGGCGGGGACACCTCCCTGGCTGGCCGGCGGGGTTGGAGGCGCCGCAGGTTCGGGCCGCTCGAAGGCCACCATGGCAACGCGCTCCTGCGCGACGATGCCCGCGCTTTCCGGCGGAATGGCACCCAGTTGCACGCCTGCCGTGATGTCCGAGATCTCGAGGGGATGGGGCATTTCCGCCAGCTGCCAGCCCTGCCGCCGCCTGAGGAAGGGGAGCCATCCGGGCCACCTGGACCGCGCCGCCCGCGGCTGGGCGAGGAGGCTATGGGCCGACCCGAGGAAGGCCTGCGGCCTGCCCTCGTCGGCTGCCGCGGCGGTGGGCACGCTGCCGTCGGGGGTTTCATAGATAGGGTCTATGAGCACGTCTTCGACAGCCGGAATGCTGCGACCGAGCAGCTGGTCGACTGCCGCGATGCCGCTTTGTACGCAGGCCTTGCGCGTGAGATAGCCGGCTGCACTTCCGGCCAGCGCGATCGCCGGGAGCTGCCCGGCGGGTTCGATACGGCCGGTATCGGGATTCCAGCGACTCTGTCCCCCCGCCATGTGCCAGAGGTTGAGATCGGGCTGCCAGCCACCGCAGACGACGAGCCGATCCACGTGCAGATCGGGCTCGCGGCGCGTGAACGCTCCCAGCGCCAGCTGCAGCGCGACAACGAGGCCGCGCCCCTTTGCCGCCCGACGCACCTCGGACACCATGGTCCCGGGGGCCATGGTAATGCCGTAGGCCTTGGAAAAGGCGATGAAGCGCGATTGCGGATTGGGCCGGGCGTCGACGATTCGCGGCACCTCGATACCGGCATCGCGGGCCAGCATGGCCAAGCGGTAGGCCGGGCTGCTGACGGTCGCAAGGGCCACGCGCCGGCCCGGCCACACGCCATAGTGATGGGCCAGCCAGTGGGCTTCCGCCGCGCCGGCAATGCCCGGCAGGCGGTTGCCCGAAAATATGGGCACCCGCTCGATCGTGCCGGTGGCAAGCACGATGTGACCAGCGGGGTAGTCGACGACGCGGGCAATCGGCTGCCCGTCCCGCTCGGAAATGACGTGGGCACGGACCATGCCCGGCCGGATGCCGAAGACCTCGGCCCCCACTATCCGCGTGATATTGGCCTCGCGTGCAACGGCATCCTGAAGGGAGAGAATTGTCTCTTGAGGCGCCTCCTCGCCCTCCTGCGTACCGAACAGCAGGGCGTGCCCGCCCGTATGCGGGCTGGCTTCGAGCAGGGTCACCGAGAGCCCGGCGCGGGCCCCCGCCGCGGCCGCAGAGAGGCCGGACACACCGCCGCCGACGACGACGAGATCGCTGCCTTGGGCCGCTTCGGCTGGAGCCGTCAGCCAGGGGCGCGCTACACCGCCCGCATGGTCAAGGTCGAGGTCGAGCGAGCGGCGGTAGTGCTCGACCGCCTCGGCGAGCGCGCCCTTC
>CAMLOA010000153.1 GCA_946481445.1 uncultured Devosia sp.
CACATCTGGATATCCTCGCCCAGATGCTTGCCGCGCTTGGTCAGCACAATGCCCAGGGCGGCGCTGGCGATCTCGGCGTCCTCGAAGAACAGCTCATAGAAATCGCCCATGCGATAAAACAGCAGATAGCCCGGATTGACCGCCTTGATCTCGAAATACTGAGCCATCATCGGCGTCAGCACCGGGCCGGAGGCAGAATCGATCGGCGGGTTGTCCATCAGGCAAGCAGGTCTCGGCAGGGAAGCCGAGACCTTATGGGGTTTGCGCCCTGGTGCCAACACTGCCCGGCGGGTTTACCCAGCGTTTGCAGCCTGGCTAGAGTCCCCGAATGACCGAGGCCGGCTCCACCACCTTGCGGTAGAGGTGCCAGGTGGCGTGGCCGAATATGGGCAGCACCACGGCGAGGCCGACAAACAGCGGCAGCGACCCGATGAAGATGCCGGCCCCCACGATGATGCCCCAGGCCAGCATGGGTCCCGGATTGTGCATCACCGCGCGGCAGGAGGTTTCCACCGCGACGAAGGCGCCGACATCGCGGTCGAGCAGCAGCGGAAAGGCGATGACGGTGGTGCAGAGCGTTACCAGGGCGAAGATGGCGCCAAGCATGGTCCCGACGATGACCAGCGTCATTCCGCCGGGCTCGCTCATGACCTGCCCGATCAAGCCGTCGAGCGTGCGCGGCGGCGACGAGCCGAACAGGCTCTCATAGAGCGCCTGCGCTGCCGTCAGCCACAGGGTGAAGAGGACCAGCAGCATCACCCCCAGGGCAGCGATGGACCCGATGGCGGGCGATTTCAGCACGTCGAATGCGTGCCGCCAGGAGGTATCTTCCCCCAGCTCGCGACGGCGGGAGATCTCATAAAGCCCGATGGCGGCGATCGGCCCCACCAGCGCGAAGCCTCCGATCAGCGGATAGAGCAGCGGCCAGGTGTGATAGCCGTTCATCCACACGGTCAGCACGATGCCGACGATGGGGTAGATCAGCATCAGCATCACATAGTGGCTGGGCTGTTCCCAGAAATCAGCAATGCCGCGCCGCAGGGCATCGAACAGGTCGGCAAGGGTGATGGTGCGGATAACCGGCATATCGAGCTTGTCGCCGGCGCCGGTGATGACATGGAACTGGGACATGGCTGTTCTCCCGCTGCCTCTGCCAGAGGCATCCGCCGCGAAGGCCGGAAGGGGAGAGGGCCATCGTAGCGAAGCCGTCTGCAACAACAGCAGCTTAGACCCGCGCGACCGGTGCTGTCGCCCCCCAATCGGGGAAAAGTGAAGGCCTAGAAATCGAGGTCGGCATAGCCCTTGTGCGGCGGCATGGCGACGACGCGGTCGTTGAGCAGCGTGCGGAAGGCAGGCCGCGACTTGATGCGCGAATACCAGTCGCGCGTCTCGCCGGCCTTGGGCCAGTCGATGTCGCCCAGATAGTCGAGGGTGGACAAATGCGCAGCCAGCGCGAAATCGGCCAGGGTCATGGTCTCGCCGCCCAGCCAGGTGCGGTGCGCCAGCAGCCAGTTGAAATAGAGCATATGCTCGGCAAGGTTCGCCTTGGCGACGCGCAGTACCGCCGGATCGGGTGTCGCGCCCTTCTGGTCGCGCTTGACGATCTTTTCTTCGAGCACATAGCGGGTGACTTCGTCGTTGAGCTTGCCCGTCACCCATTCCAGCAGGCGCCACATTTCGGCGCGCGGCCCCGGCTCTGCCGGCAACAGGCCGGCAATGGCGTCGGGGGCATAGAGATCCTCCACCATATGCAGCGTCGCCAACAGCCCCACCACCGTGACGTCCTCGTCGGTGATGAGAATAGGCAGGGTTGCGGCGGGGTTGATCTCGAGCAGGTCAGCCGTGCGCAACCAGGGCTTGATCTCCTGCATGTCCAGCGGAACACCATACTCGGCACACATCAGGCGGATCAGCCGCGATGACGGATCGAGTGGGTGGTGGAGCAGGCTCGGCATTGGACGCTCGTTTCACAGATTTTAGGGGCGACATCCGGACCCGCCGCCTTGGCGGGCGCTGCGAACACGGCTAGAGGATTGCCGGATTTTCGGCCCTTTGGATTGAATTAGGGGATCAGATGAACGCCGATCAAGGTCTTTTTGTGCCCCTGGTGCTGGGAATTCTGGAAGGGCTTACCGAATTCCTGCCGGTCAGTTCCACCGGCCACCTGCTGCTGGCCGGGCATTTCTTCGGGCTGACGCAGCCGGCGACCTTCATCGTTCTGATCCAGCTCGGGGCGATCCTGGCCATCGTCACCATCTATTTCGCCCGGCTCGGTACACTGATCCGCGATGCCCTGACCGGAAAGGCCTATGCCTGGCGCTTCGCGCTGGCGGTCATCCTGGCCTGCCTGCCTGCCGTGGCCGCCGGCGTGCTGCTGCGCGATTTCATCCAGGGCGCGCTGTGGGAATCCCCGATGACGATCTGCATCTCGCTGATCGTGGGCGGGGTGGTGCTGCTGGCGGTCGACCGCATGCCCAAGCGCGAGACCTATGACGACATCTACCGGTTCCCGCTCCATCTGGCTCTGATCGTGGGACTGTTCCAGATGCTGAGCCTCATTCCGGGCGTGTCGCGTTCGGGCGCCACCGTTGTGGGCGGCATGCTGCTCGGCGCCAGCAAGCGCGCCGCGGCCGAATTCACGTTCTTCGTGGCGCTGCCCATCATGGTGGGCGCCTTCGGCTACGATCTCTACAAGAGCCGGGACCTGATCGACACTTCCATCGCGCTCAGCGTGGCCATCGGCTTTGCCGCGGCCTTCGTCTCGGGGGCACTGGTCGTCAAGTACCTGCTCGACTTCGTCAGCCGCCACGGTTTCGCACCCTTTGCCTGGTGGCGCATCATCGTTGGTGGTGCCGGGCTGATCGCCCTGCTGCTGATGGGCGGCTGACCGCTTACTGCTCGACGGCCGAATAGGTCGCCGGAATGGAGAAGAAGGCGGGCGGGATGCGCACGTCCTTTTCCACATCGTAGAGCGAGAAGGTGAGCTCGGCCCCGCTGGGTTCCACCAGCGTCCATTGCGCCAGGTCCAGCGTCGCTGTGTCGAAAATCAGCGAAACCTGCACCGTGCCGGCCACCGTCTCGTCGATGACGGTGATCGACATGTAGCCGTCGCTGGTGGTCACATCGACCACGTTGGCATCGAGCAGGTTGATGTTGTCGCCCAGGAACTGGCGGAGCGGGATGGAATCCTGCGGATAGGCGTAATAGGTCTCGTCGCGCCGGTTGAGCACATAGAAGCCGCGGCCGACCGAGACGATTTCCTCGCGGCTGGGCGGCGCGTAGCGGAAGGCGATCTTGTTAGGGCGTTCCAGGAAGAAGGTGCCCTCGGTTCGCCCGCCATTGGTGTCGATCTGCAGGAAGCGCCCGGCCATGGAGCGGATGGCCGTATTGTGCGCGCCGATATTGGCGATGAGCTGCTGCTCTTCGGGGGTGAGGGCGCGATTGAGCGCCAGGCTCGGAACGGACAAGGCCAGTGCGGCGGAAAGGCCGAGCAGCAAGGCGTCGCGGCGAATCATGGAAGGATGGTCCCCGGCTGTTGGTTGGGTATAGGCTAACCTAGAAAGCAATTGCGGCAACAGGTGGTTCCCGCCATTCAGGTGCCGTACAGGTTCGAGCCGGAACGAGGGAGAAGGCCATGGGACGATCGACGTGGGTGGGCGCACTGGTTCTGGCAGGGACCCTGCCGGCGCTGGCGGCGCTGCCGCCGCATTATCAGCGGCAGAACGAGCTGGAGGCCATCATTGCCCACGTGATCGAGGAATTCGGCATCGACCACCCGATCGACTCCATCGTCATGCAGGACACCGATTTCTACAAGGTCATCAGCGGGGACTGCCACATGGAGGTGGTCATCGTCGACGTGCCGCCAGAGCCCAATGCCGAGCCGATCACCGGGCCCCGCCAGTTTGCCGTGGAATCGGGTCCGCTGGTCTGCATGGAGTGAGGCCATGACGCTCGGCAACCTTTGGTGGCGTGGCGGCGTGGTCTATGAAATCTACCCCCGCTCGTTCCGTGACAGCAATGGCGACGGGATCGGCGACCTGGCCGGCATTACCAGTCAGCTCGGCTATGTGGCCGATCTGGGAGCCGATGCCATCTGGATCACCCCGTTCTTCAAGTCGCCCATGGCCGATTTCGGCTATGACGTGGCCGACTACCGGGCGGTGGATCCGATCTTCGGCACGCTGGCCGATTTCGACGCGCTGGTGGCCCAGGCGCACCGGCTTGGCCTCAAGGTGCTGGTGGACTACGTCATCAGCCACACTTCGGACCAGCATCCCTGGTTCGTCGAGAGCCGCTCCAGCCGCGACAATCCCAAGGCCGACTGGTATGTCTGGGCCGACCGCAAACCCGATGGCGGACCGCCCAACAACTGGCTCTCGGTGTTCGGAGGACCGAGCTGGCAATGGGACACGCGGCGGCGGCAATATTTCCTGCACAACTTCCTCGTGCAGCAGCCCGACCTGAACGTGCACAACCCGGCCGTTCAGGACGCCATCCTGGGCGAGATGGAGTTCTGGCTGGCCCGGGGCGTCGACGGTTTCCGGCTCGATGCGCTCAACTTTTCGATGCATGACCGGCAGTTGCGCGACAATCCGCCTTCGCCGCATCCGGAAACCTCCGAGCAGCCGCTCTCAAACCCCTATGCTTATCAGAAGCACCTGTTCGACAAGAGCCAGCCGGAGCTGCCCGATTTTCTTAGGCGCATCCGCGCCTTGCTCGACCGGCATGGCGCCACCACCACCAGCCTGGCCGAAATCGGTGACGATGCCGAACTGACGCTCAAGCTGATGAACCAGTATGCGGGCGGGACCGACCGCATCCACATGTCCTATGGCTTCGATTTCCTCAGCAGCACGTTCACGCCGGCCCATTTCGCCGAGACGATCCGGCGCTACCAGGCCGGTGCCGCCAACAGCTGGCCCTGCTGGGCGTTTTCCAACCACGATTGCATGCGCCACGCCAGCCGCTGGGCGAAGCCCGGCCAGTCCATGGCTGCAGTGGCCCGTCTGGCCGCCGCCCTGCTGCTGAGCCTGCGCGGCTCGATCTGCCTCTACCAGGGCGAGGAACTGGGCCTGCCCGAGGCCGATATTGCCTTCGAGGACCTGCAGGATCCCGCCGGCAAAACCTTCTGGCCGGACTACAAGGGCCGCGACGGCTGCCGCACGCCGTTTCCCTGGGATGGCTCCATGGACAATGCCGGCTTCGGCAAGGGCAAGCCGTGGTTGCCGGTCAGTCCGGTGCACGCAACGATGGGCGTTGCCCAGCAGGTGGGCGATGCCGGGGCGGTGCTCACATTCTACAAGCGCGCCATCGCGGCGCGGAAGGCCAGCCGCTCCCTGCTTGAAGGCGAACTGGAGATTGTCGATGTGCGTCCCGATGTGCTGGTGCTGGAGCGCCGGCATGGCAACGAGGTCGTGACCTGCGCCTTCAATTTTGCCGACGTCCCGGTCGCGGTCGACCTGGCCGCGGGGGACGTGCTGCTGTCCGATGGCACCAGTGCAGGCAGCGAGCTGGCGCCGCTCGGCTTTGTCTGGCTCAGGCGCCTCTAGGGGTCGCCGCGCTGCTTCTTGCCGCGCGCGATTTCGGTCGCGAGCGCATCGAGCCTGACGGGCCAGAAGACCCGGAAGCGTTCCAGCCAGTCGTCGATGTCGCGCAGCGGCGTGGTATCGAGCTTGTAGACGCGCCGCGTGCCTTCGGGCCGCACCGTCGCGAATCCTGCCTCGCGCAGGACCTTCAAGTGCTGGCTGACGCCGGCCTGGGAGA
>CAMLOA010000154.1 GCA_946481445.1 uncultured Devosia sp.
CGGTCCGCCTGATCGGCCGATTGGTACTGGCTCAGCTGACGGCGGCTATTTGCTCATTATTGGCGCCAGATCAGAAGCAGATGACCCAGCGGCGCTACCCAAAATAATGCGGACCGACCGCTTTCAGGCGATCTGAAGGACGGCCTGAATGGCAGGAATGGGGCGCCTTGAAGACGGGCCGTTGAATACCTAAGTCTGGCGTCTAGCTTGTCGCGAAGACAGCCTGACCAGCCGCGCTCCCGCAGACGGCGCGCGGCACCCACCTTTCGATTTTACCCAAAGGATCGAGTGCATTCTGACTGCAACCATTCAGCCAGCGCACTTGCGGCTGGGTCCAGCTCATGGGTACCCGCCCAGATGAGGCCGTAGTGGCTGCCGTCGGCATCGAACCCGCGGGGAGCCATGAGACGCCCCTTTTCCACGTCATCTATGGCCAGCACGAGAGGGCTGAGGGCCACACCCAGGCCCGCCGAAGCCGCTTCGACGCTCAGAAAATGGTGGTCATGAAAGCGTATTTCGCCGGGGCGGGGCGTCGAGGGGTGCGCAGACAGCCAGTGTGACCAGGCGTCGGGCCTGGTTTTTGCGCCCAAGGCGATGTAGTCGCCGGCCGCGAAAGATGAGGCCAGACGGGGTGTCATGACCGGTCCCATTTTTTCGGCGAAGAGGCGCCGCACATGCCAGGCCTCCGGAAGCGCAAAATCCAGCCGCCGGATGGCGAGGTCGATGCGATCGCGGCGGAACTCGACAGCGCCGCCACCAACCGACAGATGCAGAGCGACCTCGGGGTGAGCGCTCTGGAAGCCAGCCAGCCGCGGAATGAGCCAGCGCATGGCAACGGAAGGCTCGCAGGAAAGGACCAGTGCATTCTGCCGGGCATCGCTGGCGCGCAAACCTTCGATGGTCGTTGTCAGCTCCGCAAAGAAGCGCGCAAGCGTCAGGTTGAGCGTTTCGCCGGCCGCTGTCAGCTGCAGGCCCCGCCCTGCCCTTTCAAACAGCTTCAGTCCTAAATCCTCAGCCAGCTTGCTGATCCGGCGGCTGACGGCGCCATGGGTCAGCGCCAGCTCATCGGCTGCCAGCCGGACCGAACCGAGGCGGGCCACCGCGTGGAAGGCGCGCAAATCGTCCAGAGAGGGAATTTCGGATCTCTTCATTGGTGATCTATTATCACCAATTATGTGCAGAAACTATCGCTTTTCAGTGCCCAAATTGGGCCGATAATTGCACCATGGAAACCAATAGCGATTACATGATCGGCATCCTTGCCGACGATTTGACAAGCGCCGCGGACGGCGCGGCCCCCTTCGTGGCGCGCGGCCATCGTGCCATGATCGGCCGGCACGCTTTGCCGCAAGGTCCCGCCGCAGTCACAGCGGTTGATAGCCGGTCGCGCTCGATGTCCGAGATCGAAGCCGCGGCCCATGCAGCGCAATTTGCCAGCCAATTGGCATCGAGCGACATTCTTTACAAGACCGTGGATTCGACCCTGCGCGGCCATGTGCGCGTCGAACTTGAAGCGGCCTTCAAGGCGAGCGGGCGCGAGATGCTGGTCTTTGCGCCGGCCTTTCCGGCCGCGGGACGCACCACGATTGGCGGCATTCAGCTGGTGGACGGCATCCCGGTTACGGATAGCCTCTACGGTCAGGACCCGGTGCATCCGGCGCGCCACTCGCGGCTGACCGATCTCGTGCCCGCCAGCATCGGCAGGGTGGTGATCCTCGACGCCACCACCCAGGCTGAGCTCGACGCCCAGGTGGAGGCACTGCCCGAACCCGGCTCCATTCTCTGGGTTGGCTCCCCGGGCATGGCAGCCGCACTGGCAAGACGATTTGACCCTACGGCCCAGTCCCATGCGAATTTCGCTCCCGTGAGCAGCGACATCCTGGTCGCCATTGGCAGCGCCAATCCCGTGAGCCATCGCCAGGCCGACTTGATCGGCGCAATGCCGGGCGTCGCGCTCCTGCGCGCGCCAATTGCCCGCGACACCAACCCTGCCACCGTTCTCGACCGGATCGCTGCAGAAGCGGCCAGCCATTTGCGTCGGAGGCCCTTTGGCGCCCTGATTGCAACCGGTGGAGACACACTGGAGGCGGTCCTCGATCGCCTCGGGATCAGCGCATTCGAGATCCTGCAAGAAATCGAACCGGCTTTCCCCCTCGGTCGTGCCGAGATCGAGGGTGGACGGTCCCTGTTGCTGGCCATGAAGGCCGGCGGCTTCGGTGACGATCACGCGCTGCGCCGCGCCATCGAGTTTTTGCGGTCAGGCATTCAAGAGTCGGAACAGGTTTTCCCATGAGAGACTTTGCACCCCTCGCCATCACCATGGGCGACGCCTCCGGCATCGGCCCCGAAATCGTCGCCAAGACGCTGGTCAAGGCAGACGAACGAGCGATTGTCTTTGGCAGCCAGTTGGTGATGGAGGACATTATCCGCCGTCTCGGGCTCGACCTGACGGTCAGACCCGTCGCCGGCCCAATGGAGGCGCGGTTCACCAAGGGAGTGATCGATCTTGTCGAGACGACCAAGATCACCGAACCGCTTCCGCTCGGCCTTGTCAGCGCAGTGGCCGGACAGGCTGCGTTTGACAGCATCGTGGCCGCCATCGCTGCCGCCAAGTCCGCAGCAGTCAGCGGCATCGTCACGGCCCCGATCAACAAGGAAGCCATGGGCAGCGCCGGCATAGCCTATCCCGGCCATACCGAAATCCTGGCCGACTATGGCGGCGCCGCGCGCGTGGCGATGATGCTCGCCAATAACGACATCCGCACGGTGCTGGTGACGATCCACACGTCGCTGCGCAAGGCCATAGACCAGGCCGATTTTGATGCCCAGATGACGGCTATCCGGCTGGCGCATGAGGGCGGACAGGCGCTCGGCATCGACGCACCCCGTGTGGCGGTGGCCGGTCTCAACCCCCATGCCGGGGAGGGCGGGCTGTTCGGCGACGAAGAAATCCGCATTATCCGGCCGGCCATCGAAGCAGCGCGGGCCGAGGGGATCGATGCCAGCGGCCCCTGGCCGGGCGACACCGTCTATATGCAAGCGCGCAAGGGTCACTTCGACATCGTAGTGGCGCAATATCACGACCAGGGCCTGATACCGGTCAAATATCTCGGTCTGGAGGAAGGCGTGAACATAACGCTCGGCCTGCCCTTCGTGCGCACCAGCCCCGACCACGGCACCGCGTTCGACATCGCCGGAAAGGGCATTGCCGATCCGGCCAGTATCCAAACAGCAATGGCCTATGCCCGCCGCCTCGTGGCCGCGCGGACCAATGCCAGGGAACTCGAAAGGACAATCTGATGGGACTTCGCTTCATCTTCATGCTCACCCGCAATGATCGGACGGTCGAGGACGCTTCCGAGCAGTTGCAGACAGCTCTCGCCCTTGGCGTCCGTCATATCGGCTTCAAGGATATCGGCCTGCCGATCGCGCAATTGAAAGCCCTCAACGCGACCATCAAGGCGGGCGGTGCCACCTCCTATCTCGAGGTCGTGTCCCTCGATCGGGACAGCGAGATTGTTTCGGCCCGCGCCGCGGTTGAGATCGGCGTGGACATTCTGCTCGGCGGCACCCGGGTTGATGACGTCCTGCCGGTGATCGCCGGTTCCAACATCCAGTACTGCCCCTTCCCCGGCCGCATTAGCGGCCACCCCAGCGTCCTCGAAGGCACCATCGAGGAAATCGTCGAGAGTGCCAGGGCATTGGCAGCGCGAGACGGTGTGCATGGCCTGGACCTTCTGGCCTACCGCTCCAAGGAAGATGTGCCGGCATTGATGAAGGCGGTCTGCGCCGCAGTATCCAAGCCCGTCTATGTCGCTGGCTCCATCGCCGGCCCCGAGCGGATTGGCGTGGTCAAGGACGCAGGAGCCGCCGGCTTCACCATCGGCACCGCCGCCCTCGACGGAATGTACCCGGCGCCCGGGAAGGATGTGTCGAGCCAGCTCGCGGCTATCCTGCGCGACGTTGCCAGGCTCAACGGGCATGTTTCGCCCTTCCAGAAGACGAACCTCGCCAAGGCCTTCGCCCATGTCCCGAACACAAGCTCAGCCAAGGTCGAAGGGCAGGTCAGCAATATGCAGGTCAAACTCGCCAAACTCGCTGGTGAGCAGGCCTGGCATTTCCGCCCGCAGGTCGATGAGCTGATCCTGGTGCACAAAGGACGCCTGCTCATGAAGTTCCGCGACCGCGAGGAGATCGTGGAAGCCGGCGAGTTCATCGTTGTGCCGCATGGCGTGGAACACTGCCCTGTCGCGATCGGTGAGACCTGCGAAGTGATGCTGATCGAGCCCGGCAGTACGGTGAAATCAGGTTCAGCCGTCATGGACCGTGCCGCCATCCTGCAGCGCCCTGCTCTACCCCGCTAGGACCTCGACCATGCAATCGAAAACCATTCGCCTCGACTTCCGCTCCGATACTGTCACCCGCCCCGGGCCCCAGATGCGCGCAGCGATGGCCGCCGCCGATGTCGGTGATGATGTCCTGGGCGATGACTTCACCGTCAAGGCTCTGGAGATGCGCCTAGCCGGCATGTTCGGCAAGGAAGCCGGCCTGCTGCTGCCGACCGGGACCATGGCCAATCTGGCGGCGATCATGTGCCATTGCCAGCGCGGGGAGGAATTCCTGTGCGGAACCGAAGCACACACCTATCTGTGGGAAGCGGGTGGCGCCGCTGTGCTCGGCTCGGTTCAGCCGCAACCGTTGCCGGTCCGCGCCGATGGCACCATCAGCATCGACGATCTTCATGCGGCGGTTAAGGCCGACGACCCCCATTTTGCCATCACGCGACTGGTGACCATCGAGAACACCTTTGTCGGGCGGATCCTTCGGCCGGAATACCAGGACGAGGTGGTCGGCTTTGCGCGGGATCGGGGACTCGCCACCCACCTCGACGGCGCCCGGGTGTTCAATGCGGCCGTGGGGCTTGGCGTCGATGTCGGTCGCTTGGCGGAGGGCTTTGACAGCGTGTCGGTGTGTCTCTCGAAGGGACTCGGAGCGCCGCTCGGCTCGGTTCTGGTCGGTAATGCCGCGCTGATCGCCCGCGCGCGGCGCTGGCGCAAGATGCTCGGCGGCGGGATGCGGCAGGCGGGTATCGTGGCCGCGGCGGGGTTATACGCACTCGACCATCACATCGAGCGGCTGGCCGAGGATCACGCCAATGCCCGGGCCCTGGCGGAAGGGCTTTCGGGTATCGAGGGGCTGACCGTGACGCCGCCACAGTCTAACATGGTCTTCGTCGGGCTTTCGCCGGAATTGGCCACTGGTCTGTCCGAGGCTTTGCGCGACCGCGGCATTGCGGCGAGCTTCTGGCCGGGCGGCCGCATGCGTTGGGTCACACATCTCGACGTCGATCGTGGTGCCGTCGACGAGGCAATCGCTGCCGTTTGCGAGTTTGTTGAGGCCTGGCAATAAGGATGCTCGTCCAGACCGCAGGAGACGCGGAACACTGTCCCATTTTTTTGGGTTTTGAACGACTGGCCCGCGGCTGCGCACTCACCGCCAAAGACCACTTTGAATTCAGGTGTGCTCACACCCCAATGTCTGAGAACCGCCAAGGCTCGCAATGAGTTAAGCAGCCGGTCCGGTTTCGGGACGCCACCAGCGAGATGTGAACGGCAGGAATGGGGCGCTTCGCCGACGCGGTATTTTGATTGTCGGCGAAGGGCTCATCGTCAGATTTCGGTGGCTTCCGCCAAAGACAGTGCGTCGTCCACATCC
>CAMLOA010000155.1 GCA_946481445.1 uncultured Devosia sp.
GGTTGATGAGGCGGCCGGCGTTGCTGGCGGGGCCGGTGACGGTGGGCGTGCCGGCAATCTTGGTCCAGGCGAGAGTGTCCGACCCCATCGGCTCGACGATCTCGATCTCCACCTCGGTCGAGTACGGCATTTTCTGTGCGTCGTCGCCAAGCACGATGTGCTCGGGGCGAACACCCATCACGGCCTTCCCCGACCCGCCGCCATTGCTGAACTGATACGTGCCCACCGGGATCACCGTGCCGTCGTCGGCCTTGAAGTTGGCTCCATCGAGGCTCCCCTGGAGGAAGTTCATCGACGGCGACCCGATAAAGCCGGCCACATAGAGGTTGGTCGGCTTGTTGTAGATGGTGTGGGGGTCAGCCAGCTGCTGGATGACGCCATTCTTCATGATGGCGATACGGTCAGCCAGCGTCAGCGCTTCGATCTGGTCGTGCGTCACGTAGATCATCGTATTCTTGAGGCGCTGGTGCAGGCGCTTGATCTCGACACGCAGGTCCGAACGCAGCTTCGCATCCAGGTTGGACAGCGGCTCGTCGAACAGGAAGACATCCACGTCCCGCACCAGGGCACGGCCGATGGCAACGCGCTGGCGCTGGCCACCCGACAATTCCACCGGCTTGCGCTGCAGGAGCGGCTGGATCTGCAGGATCTCGGCGGCGCGCTGGACGCGGCGGTTGATCTCGTCCTTGGGCATGCCCGCGACGCGGAGGCCGAAGGACAGGTTCCGCTCCACGCTCATCTGCGGATAGAGCGCGTAGGACTGGAACACCATGCCGATGCCGCGGTCCTTCGGTTCCTCCCAGGTGACGTTCTTGCCACCGATGAAGATCTGGCCGTCGGAGACGTCGAGCAGGCCGGCAATGCAGTTGAGCAAGGTGGATTTGCCGCAGCCGGAGGGCCCCAGCAGGACGATGAACTCGCCCTGCGAGATGTCCAGGTTCAGGTGCTCGAGCACCTTCACATTGCCGAAATTGAGCGACAGATCCCTGATCGATACACTGTGTTGCGTCATCTGCTTAACCCTTCACCGCACCGGCGGCGATGCCGCGGACGAACCATTTTCCCGAGATGAAATAGACGGCCAGCGGCACGGCAGCGGTCAGGATGGTCGCTGCCATGTGCACGTTGTATTCGCGCACACCGGTCGTCGTGTTGACGATGTTGTTGAGCTGCACGGTCATCGGCATGTTTTCGCGGCCGGCAAAGACGGTGCCGAACAGGAAGTCGTTCCAGATACCGGTGACCTGCAGGATCACGGCCACGATGGTGATCGGGACCGACATCGGCACCATGATCTGGAAGAAGATCTGCCAGAACCCTGCCCCGTCCACGCGTGCCGCCTTGAAGAGTTCGGGCGGCAGGGAGGCGAAGAAATTGCGGAACAGCAGCGTCAGGATCGGCATGCCGAAGATGGTGTGGATCATGATGATCCCCGGGAACGTGCCGAAAATGCCCAGCTCGCGGAAAGCCACGATCAGCGGATAGATCACGACCTGGTAAGGCACGAAGGCCCCGAAGACGAGCAGTCCGAACAGGACGTTTGCACCCTTGTATCGCCAGAAGCTGAGGGCATAGCCATTGAGCGCCGCGATGATGATCGAGATGACCGTCCCTACGACCGTAATCTTGACCGAGTTAAAGAAACCGGGCTTGAGGCCGTTACAGTCGCGACCCGTACAGGCCGTATCCCAGGCCTTGAGCCACGGCTCGAAGGTCAGTTCGCTGGGCCAGGCAAAGATCTGGCGCAGCTGGATTTCCGGCATGGCCTTGAGCGAGGTCACGACCATCACCCAGAGCGGCATGAGGAAAAACAGGGCCGCCAGAACCAGGAAGGCATAGACGCCCACACGGCTCCAGGTGAGCCTCTTGGGCTTGGCCCCGCGCGGGCCGGCCTCGAGTGCGGAGGCAGGCGCTGACATGGATTCTGTGCTCATCATGCCTTCTCCTTGGCCTGTGCCGCGCGCCACTGCGCGAAGACCTGAACCCCCAGCAGGACGACGACCGGCAGCAGCATCATGGTTGCCGCAGCCATGCCAAGACCCACATTGGAGCGGTCAGTAATGTGCTGGATGACGAACACGGCGGGCATCTGCGTCGCAATGCCGGGGCCGCCCTGGGTCATGGCGACGATGAGGTCATAGACGCGCACCACGCCCACGCATTGCAGGATGAAGGCCGTCAGCAAGGCGCCGCGCATCATCGGCAGCACGATGAACAGGTACGTCTTCCAGGTCGGGATGCCGTCGATCTTGGCGGCCTTCCAGATTTCGCCGTCGATGCCGCGCAGGCCGGCCAGCATGATGGCCATGGTCACGCCCACGCCATTCCAGATCCCGGCGACCACAAGGCCATAGATGGCAGTGGATGCATTGACCAGCGGCGCGAATGCGAAATCGGCCCAGCCCCAGCTGCGCACCGTCGCCTGGATGCCGTAGTTGGGATCAAGGATCCAGCGCCAGACCAGGCCGGTGATCACCAGCGACATGGCGAACGGGTAAAGGAAGATCGACCGGAACAGGTCTTCCTGTTTGATGCGCTGGTCCATGAACACGGCCAGCAGGTAGCCTGCCGTCATGTTGGCAGCGATCGAGAGCAGACCGAAGAACCAGATATTGTTGACCGAAACCAGCCAGCGCCCGGTGGACCAGAGGCGGCTGTACTGATCGGTGCCAACGAAATTCTCGGCCCCGAACGCGGGAAATATGCGCGAGTTCGTGAACGAGAGAACGAAGGAGTAGAGAATACAGATGACGAAGACGCCCACTGCTGTGGCGATCATCGGCGCGGTGCCGACAATCGACATCAGGGTGGACAGGCGGAACGGCTTCCGCCGCGAGGGACTGGATGCCGCGGGTGCGGCCCCTCCCTCTTTGGCCGTAGCAAGCTGAGCCATGACGATTTCCCTTTTGTATCGTTTTAAGGGCGGTCCGAACTCAGCGAGACCTCAGGCCCCCAATGGCAAACCGGGTGGCCCCCTTTCGGAAGCCACCCGGTCCGTCAACGATGGATTATTCAGCCGACGCGATGATGTCGACGAAGCGCTGCTGGATTTCCTCGGCCGTCAGGTCGGGGTTGGCCCAGGTTTCAGCCCACAGGTCGTCGAGCTGACCGATGGAGTCCTGGGTCAGGTAGATGCCGGCGCCCTGGATGACGCGGTTCGGGTCCTTGAGGATCTCGAGACCGACCTTCATGCAGTCGTCAGCCAGGGACATGTCCACGTCGTCACGCACCGGGAGCGAACCCTTGGCGTTGTTGAACAGGGCCTGCACCTGCGGATTGACCATCATGGAGGCCATCTTCAGCTGGGCAGCTTCCACGGCCGGATCATCCTGCTTGGGGAACAGGAAGATGTCGCCGCCGGTATCGAGGTAGGCCTCTTCGGCCGGACCAGCGATACAGGCATAGTCGACACCCGGCTGCTCGCCGGCAACGGCGAATTCACCACGAGCCCAGTCACCCATGATCTGCAGCGCAGCCTGGTCGGTGATCACGAGGTTGGTCGTGTCGTTCCAGGAGCGGTTGGCAGAACCTTCGTCGGTGAAGGTCTTGAGCGACTTGAAGATATTGATGGCGTTCAGGACTTCCGGGCCACCAGCCACTTCGAGGTTGCGGTCCTTGTAGATGGCCTCGTGGCCAGACTTGCCGAGCTGGGACAGCATCACGACGCCCATGGCGCCACCGATCTGCCAGGCCTCGCCGCCGATGGCGAACGGAATGACACCGGCTTCCTGCAGCTTGGGAGCACCAGCGATGAATTCATCGAGGTTCTTCGGCAGCGGCACGCCGGCCTTTTCGAACGCCGGAACCGAAGCCCAGGCCCACTGCCACGAGTGAATGTTCACCGGAACGCAGTAGATCTTGCCTTCGAATTCGCAGACTTCGAGAATAGCAGCCGGGCGGATGAAATCGCGCCAGCCTTCTTCTTCGGCCAGCGGGGTCAGGTCGAGCAGCAGGCCGGCTTCGGCGAGTTCTTCGAACTGACGGCTGATGTTGAACTGAGCGGCGCCCGGAGGATCACCACCGAGGGTACGCTGCAGCGTAGCCGAACGGGCGTTCTCACCACCGGCGATGGCGGTGTCGACCCACTTGTCTTCGCCCAGGGCGTCGAACTCGCGGGCAAAGACCGACACGGCAGCCTGTTCGCCGCCCGAGGTCCACCAGTGGATAACTTCGACGTCCGCTGCATTGACAGCGGTGGAGCCGAGCAAAGCAGTTGCCATTGCGGCAACCACTGCAAACTTCTTCATAGAATGTCCTCCCAACGATCACTTGGAGCGAAGCGCTCCCGCGAAGCTGCCAGCCGCAAGGCTGCCTTCTTGATACGAGGCATCCCGAGCTGGCTGCGTGTAATCGATTGCATTCCGGGCACCCCGAAATCTCTGCAATCGATTGCATGAGTTTCATACACGTCTTGCGGACCTGTCAAGATCGAATTAGACAGATTGGGTTACTGACAGCGCAGAGGGGATGCTGCCAGGATGACGAGACTTGAAAAAGCGCCGACAATTCAAGATGTTGCGCGCTACGCACAGGTATCAACGGCCACTGTCAGCCGGGCTCTTTCCAGCCCCGAGCGGGTGAGCGAGACGACGCGCGCCCGGGTTTCGGCTGCCGTCGCCGCCACCGGCTACACACTCAACCAGGCCGCTCGCTCCCTGCGCCAGAAAACGTCCCGCACGATCCTGGTTGCGCTGCCCGACATTCGCAACATCTTCTTCTCCGCCATCCTCGATGCCATCGAACGGCAGGCTGCGTCGCGCGGATACGGCGTCCTGGTCGCCAACCGATTCTCGGGGGGCGATCCCGGGCGCCGCCTGCAGGAATACTTCCTGTCCAACCGGGCGGACGGCATGCTCCTGCTCGACGGGTCGGTGAACCTTGACCATCTGCTGCTGTTGCGCTCCACGGCCAACCCGGTTCCGCTGGTGGTTGCCTGCGAGGAAATCCCCAATTCGCCCTTCCACACGGTCAAGACCGACAACGCCTACGCCGCCGAAACCGCCACGCGCCACCTGGTCGAGCTGGGGCACCGTCGAATCGGGCACATCCGCGGCCCCGTCGGGAACGTGCTCACCGCCGAGCGCGAATCTGGCTTCCGCGCCGCGCTGGCCCAGGTCGGCCTGGGTGTCTGCGAGGACTGGCTGTTCGAGGGCAATTTCGCCATGGATAGCGGCCTGTTGGCGGCAGAACGATATGTTGCGCTGCAAGAGCGGCCGACCGCTGTCTTCGCGGCCAATGACGAGAGCGCCATCGGCTTCCTGTCCGGCCTGCGGCGGCATGGCATCGAGTGCCCGCGCGATGTTTCGGTTGTCGGCTTCGATGACCTGTCGGTGGCTGCACACTTCTCGCCGCCGCTCACCACGATGCGCCAGCCCTGCGCTGCCGTGGGACGCCTCGCCGCAGAGGCCCTGATCGACGTGATCGAGGGCGAACCGCGCAGCCGGGTTCCCCGCAGGATGGTGCTGAGTTCCGACCTGATCGTGAGGGGCAGCACCGGCGCCCCGCCGGCGGGCTCAACTAAGGCGTTTCCTTTGCACAAAAATGGGGTAAATGACCCCTACCCTGCGCGGGTCCCGTAGCTCAGCTGGATAGAGCAGCAGCCTTCTAAGCTGTTGGTCGGAGGTTCGAGTCCTCCCGGGATCGCCAGGGCCTGCTGTTGAATCGGGATTGGTTTTGACCAGAACGGAATTCTCCGGCCTAAA